>NZ_JAAHGN010000405.1:0-6292 GCF_010672485.1 Moorena sp. SIO2C4
TGCCGAAGCAGCATGGCGTGCCAGCTGGTTTGACGATTAAACTGAGGTAATGATCAATGACTAAAAACCAAAGACCAAAGACTAAAGACCAATGACCAAAGACCAATGACCGAATTACCAGATTGGGTGCGATTGCAAAAAGCCCTGTCGGTAGAAGCAAGAGTTGGCTTTACTGATTTGGAAGGGAATCAATACCGCTTTAGTGAATTCCTCTGCCTCAGTTTTGGTAAGACTCCTAATGTCCTAACATCAACTGAGAAACGGCGTTGGCAGGACATCGGCAATCAGTTTGCCCGTTATTCTCAGATGACGCTACAGCAAAGGCAACATCTGGTAGCTGATACTCGCCGCTTTCTCAACGACCTGAAGCAGAACACTCAACGCCGTTTAGTTGAAGATAAATATCAAACAGAACATCCTATGGTCAGAGTGCCTAAAACCAAGCCCTTGGTGGAGAAACAACAGGCATCCTCAGAGCTTGGTAGTAAAAAAAACCTTGACCTACCACTGGCTAAGTTGGCAGCAGTGGGTAGTAAAAACAGTGAGTATTTAGCACGTCTGGGTCTGCACAAAGTGCGTGACTTGCTCTATTACTATCCCCGTGATCATATTAACTATGCCCGTCAGGTCAATATGGCTGACTTAGTACCTGGTGAAACAGTCACTATCATGGGTACGGTGAAGCGCTGTAACTGCTTCAGTAGCCCCCGTAATAAAAAATTAACTATTTTAGATATAGTCTTAAAAGACTCTACTGGTCAAATTAAGCTCAGTCGTTTTTTTGCTGGCTTTCGTTACAGTAATCGTAGCTGGCAGTATCAACAAAAGCGACGGTATCCAGTGGGAGCAGTGGTAGCTGCTTCGGGTTTGGTAAAGAAAAATAAATATGGGATTACCCTAGAAGACCCGGAACTGGAAGTATTAGAGCATCCAGGGGGTACCATTGACTCGATGAAAATAGGTCGAGTTGTACCCGTTTATTCCCTAACAGAAGGGGTACCAGCCGACATGGTCAGGCGGGCAATAATTGCTGCACTTCCCTACACTTCTTTGATTAAGGAACCCTTGCCAGTAACCTTTCGTAAAGAATATGGGTTGATGGGGGTCTGTGATGCGATCGCAAACATTCATTTTCCCCAAAATGCAGACACCCTTGCTGATGCCAGAAGGCGCTTAGTCTTTGATGAATTTTTATACTTACAGCTCGGATTTCTCCAGCGCCGCCAAGCTCAGCGTAAAACCCAAAGCAGTGCGGTCATGGCTCCGATTGGTAAACTCTTTGACCAATTTAATCAACTGCTTCCTTTTGAATTAACCGGGGCTCAGACAAGAGTTATCAATGAGATTCTCAAGGATATGGAATCAGAGACACCCATGAATCGATTGGTTCAGGGAGATGTCGGTTCCGGCAAAACTATTGTAGCAGTTTATGCTATTATAGCCGCAATTCAATCGGGCTATCAAGCCGCTTTGATGGCTCCCACTGAAGTATTAGCTGAACAGCACTATCGTAAGTTAGTAAATTGGTTTAATTTACTACACCTTCCCGTTGAATTACTAACAGGTTCCACTAAAGTTTCTAAGCGTAGAAAAATTCATTCCCAGCTAGAAACAGGAGAACTTCCCTTGTTGGTAGGAACCCATGCTTTGATTCAAGACCCAGTGAACTTCAACAATTTGGGTTTAGTGGTGATTGATGAACAGCATCGGTTTGGGGTAAAGCAACGGGCTCGTTTACAGCAAAAAGGTCAATCTCCCCATGTGCTGACTCTGACCGCCACACCAATTCCCAGAACCCTAGCGCTAACCCTCCACGGAGATTTGGATGTGAGTCAGATTGATGAATTGCCCCCTGGTCGTCAGAAGATTCAGACAACTGTGCTACGGGGTAAAGAGAGAAAACATGCCTATGACTTGATTCGTCGAGAAGTGGCTCAAGGACGGCAAGCCTATATGGTATTGCCCTTGATTGAGGAATCGAACAAATTAGATTTACGCTCGGTAATTGAGGAGCATAAACGACTGTCTGAGAGTATATTTCCAGAATTTAAGGTTGGGTTACTTCATGGTCGGATGAATTCAGCCGATAAAGATAAAGCACTGAGTGCTTTTCGGGATAACAAGAGCCAAATTATTGTTTCAACTACCGTGATTGAAGTGGGTGTAGATGTACCCAATGCGACCGTAATGATGATTGAAAATGCAGAACGGTTTGGGTTATCTCAGTTACACCAATTACGGGGTCGTGTGGGTCGAGGTTCTGACAAATCTTATTGTCTTTTAGTCAGTGGTTCTAATACTGAAACAGCCAGACAACGTTTGGGGGTATTAGAACAATCCCAGGATGGCTTTTTTATCTCAGAAATGGATATGCGTTTTCGTGGTCCTGGGGAAGTTTTAGGTAAGCGCCAATCCGGGTTAGCAGATTTTGCTCTAGCTAGTTTGGTAGAAGACCAAGAGGTATTAAATTTGGCGCGGGATGCAGCAGAAAAGATTATTCTTCAGGATGAAATATTGGATAATTACCCTTTAATGAAAGTCGAGTTAGAGTATCGGTATCAGAAGTTGATGGATGGAACAATTATGACTTAATTTAACATAGACTTGTTTCAGAAGTAGGGAACAGCGGATCTGGGAGTAGGTCGCACCGCTCCCTACTCCCTACTCCCTACTCCCTACTCCCTACTCCCGCTATACTAGTCCAATACATCAACTGTGCCCAACTGACCATCAATCCTGACCCGCTGACCATCTCGTAATATATCAGTGGCATGATTAATATCCATTACGGCTGGGATACCATACTCTCGGGCTACAATGGCACCGTGGGATAAACGTCCCCCTACTTCAGAAATTACGCCACCAGCACGAGCGAGTAATGGTGCCCAACCAGAATCGGTGTAGGGTACAACCACAATGGTTTGCTGGTCAATAGTGATATCACTTTGCAAGGTTTTGACTATTTTTACCAAACCCTGTACTTGTCCCGAACTGGCACCAATGCCTTGTAGCAGTCGTTGCTCAGACCCAGCTAAAGATTTGGGTTCAGCGGGTAAGGGAGGATTATTGCCATAAACCAGGAAAGGTACCGTAGTCAGCTGAGCATCCTGTTCAAATTTAGTCCGTCGTTGTTGCACAATTTGTGGAAGCTGTTGTCTGAGTTCCTGGTTATCACTACCTACTAGAGAGCGAATTTCGGCTAACTCCAAGAAAAAAATGTCCCCTGGTTCCAATAGTAAACCTGACAGCAGCCAGCGTGCCTCTAAAGCCAAGAAGCTCCAACGTAGGTGAGCCATCAGCTTAGAGTAGACTTGGGTCACTCGACCTTTGAGATCCAGCCGTGCTTGTACCACTTCAGCTTTCCAGTGTTGCCCTATAGGTTTTGGAGATTGGGGCAGTGGATGAGCTAGAAACTGAGCGAACAACTTTCTAACAGCTCGGGGGTCTTCTTGCCAGCGGGGAATTGCTACATCGGTTGCCACTTCGCTAAGGTAACCATAGCCCTCAAGAAAGCGGTCAAACTGCTCTAAAATACTGGAACCATCTGGGATTTCTGCTAGGGTGGCAAACAGAGAGGCTCCACTGTCATAGATAATTTGTTCGTGGCTTAATAAATGGCGAGCATCTGCTGCTATCTTAGCTAAGGCTCGCATACTATCGACCTCTGGAGTTTTGCTGTTATCTAGTTCTTTGTCATCAATCTTGAGTAGTGCCTGCCGCAAGGACATACTAAGGGGAGCAAGAATACTATAGTAGGTGGCTCGTTTCAACACCTTCAGAATACTGTCGATGCGTTCTAGGAGTTGCACTGGAGATAATTCCGACTGGGTTCTTGCTGAAAGCTGATTCAATAGGGGCAGAAAGTGGGTTTGGTAATCCGCTTCAAAATCTTGGTCTAAACGCCATTCCCGACCGAGCAATCGTAGTAAACCAGGTAGGTTTTTTAGGGTAGTCTTCATCGGTGGTTTGGAAAACTTAGCTCCCCTAGTCAGAAATTCCAGACTTTCTGGAGGTAGACCCATACGCCTAAAAATTTCCCCCAACAGAGTAACATTGAAGTAAGCATGGGAATAGTGCAGGGTGGCGGTTTCGGTGAAATCCATTCCTTTAGCTCGTTTCCCTAGCACTATGGTAAAAATATCTCCCCAAACACCGCAGGTTAGGGGACGATTAATCGACCAAGTTAGGGGTCGGATTACTCCTGGAATTACTTCGGCAGCAATTTTACGAGTCCAGGTTGGTTGTAGAGTAGTGATAGGTCGTGCTTGCAGTAACCAAAGGGTTTGACCGTCATAACTCCACTCAAGATCTTGGGGAAGACCCTGGTAATAGTCTTCTAACCGACGTGCCAAGAGCGCCACTTGTTTGATTAAGGCTGGGGGGACATCACCACTCCCCTCAATCCGTGAGGAGGCCAAACCTTCTGCTGAATCCTCTTGCTGCCCTGACTTCTGGAAATAAACTTGGTACTGCTCTGGTGTTACTTTACCCGATACAACTTGTGTAGCATATCCAGGTAGGGCTTCGACCACAACAGCTTCTCCCTGTTGGGAAATAGGGTCACGACTGAAAGCAACCCCAGAAAAAACTCCTTTGACTTGTTTTTGAATTAGCACAGCCATCGCTGTATCTGGCAGTTGCTGATCCCGACGGTATTGTGCAGCTACTGGATTACGATAAGACTCTAAGACTCGATTAATGGCATCCAGTAGTGCCGCTGAGCTGGTCACCTGCAAGATGCTTTGATACTGCCCTGCGGCTGAAGCCTGGGCTGAATCTTCTCCCACTGCGGAAGAACGCACTACCAGGGGTTCAGATTCAGAAACGGGTAGGTATTTGAGCAAAGGTTCTGGATCATCCCCTGGAGGGAGTACCCAGCCCACAGGTACGGAGTAACCAGAACGCTTCAGCTGGGATAGGGTGGCAGCTTTTTGCCCAACTTTTTTAGGGTCTAGTTTGGTGTCCAGAGAAATTACGGCACTATCGCCTTGGAAAAAATGAAACACTTTCTTAGATTCTGCTTGAGTTTCTCCACTCGGAAGGTCTAAGTCATCGGGAATTTTTGGATAAATCCAAGCTAATAATAGACTCAAGCTGGTGGCAATTACAATTCTGGAGACATCCTGGGGATGCAATAAAGCCAGAATCACTGGGAACAAGACTAAAATCACCCGTTTGCCATGTTTGGGATTGCGGAAAATGGTAAAGCTAATCCCTCCAATCAAAAATACCAGCAATGCGAGAATGGGGTCATGGCATAATACTCCCCAAGTTACATTGGTCGTCCCTGCACCTTTGCCTATCCAGTAACGACCTAAGACCAGCATGATTAGAGCGATCAATTCCCAGGCTGATTCACTGGGAAAGAAGTGGCGAGCTAGTAAGACTGCTGCAATTCCTTTTCCTGCCTCTGAGAGCACTGCCAAGACACCAACCAGATTTCCTCCGTGGTAAAAGGCGGCTGAAACTGATATATTACCAGTACCGACCTGGGCTAGGTTACGCCTTGTCAGTACATAGGTAATCCAGGCAATCAGAGGTAGTCCGCCTAAGATAGGACAGACGGTAACAATGAGCAAAAACCCTAAAACCTGGTTTAGTGTCATGGGACTAATGGAAATCACTTAGTGAGATAGAGAGGACTTTATAATAACTACTACTTGATCAGAAGTATATAAGCAGTATATAAGAAGGATATAAGAACTACTTGAACTTACTGGTATCGAAAAATGTCTAGTAATCACAACTAGTAATCACAACTAGTAATCACAAGTTTAGTTTGTAAAATTATCTAAACCAAAATCAAGCCAAACTGTCTAATAAAATGGCTTGGTTTAACTAAACTATGAGTAAAGTATTTATATCATCTGGTAGATAATTATAACAGGTAATAATTATAGTTTATATTCCAGATTTTAACCTGATTTAGTCCCTAAGTTGTTTTGATTACCGCAGCTTTTAAACAGGGATTATCAACTGCATTTTCCATAGTGAATTGGATTCCTATGCCAGCAGCCAGTCAAACCCTATCCTGCCCCCAGTAGTTGCACTTTTGGATTAGTGTACGATATTTGGTATGGTAAAAGTCTTTTCTTTTTTTTTATTTAACGATTGATCATGTATAGCAGAAGTCAGAAGTCAGAAGTCAGAAGTCAGAAGTCAGAAGTCAGAAGTCAAACTCTTGCGCTTCTTGATGCAATAGCGAGTGGGGGAAACCCCCAAGACCGCTTAGGTGCGCTTTCCGTTGGCGAATTAAATTCGCCACGGGTCGCACCTCTGCATCGCTTACAAA
>NZ_JAAHGN010000406.1:0-6291 GCF_010672485.1 Moorena sp. SIO2C4
TCCAGAAATTTAGCGATGCAGCGCGGTCTTGGGGGTTTCCCCCATGAGCGACTGCATCAAGACAAGGTGTTATGGCAACAACCAATACTTGGTCATGGTTGTGATCACTTCGCCTGGAACATCAGTAGGCTCCAGAGGGGTCCACTCGGCAATCTCCGCATAGCCCAATGAATAAAGCATCTGCATGCTATAAATTACTGCTTCACGAGAACCCTTGAGAGTTTGTTGAGCAGGTTGTTTCTTGAAGTTCCGAGTAAATTCTTCTGGCATAGGTCAAAAACTAAACTTGTTTAAATTGATTATTGTAATGATTATAATTTTAATTGTCAAGGGTTTTAAAAAATTTTTTTTGGGGATTTTTAGGAGTAAAAAAAAAAGCGATTATCTGTATAATAATCGCTAAAATGCTCTTAAAAATGGTAAACGGCTGAATGCTTACAGCCTTATCAGTCAGTTAACTAGCCCATAACCTTTGAATTGGATAAGCATCAAATTTATTATCCCGACTAATCAAAACCAGGGATCTATTCATGGCTTGAGCAATCAACATTCTATCAAATGGATCACGATGATGTAGGGGGAGATTAGAAATTTGCAGAGTGTCGATAAATGCAATAGGTAGTAAACTAATATCTGATGATTGAAGTTCAGATTCAATGGTTTGATAACTTCGTTGCAGTGATAACTTACCAAGATTCAATTTAATCGCAATTTCCCAGAGACTAGCAATACTAAGATAAACGCTATCTGCGACATCAATCATATCTCTTAGTCTCTTTGGCAAATTTTGGTCATTTTCAGATAACCAGATAAAGGTATGGGTGTCTAACAGAAAAAAAGTCATTACATATATTCCTTAAAATCTTCTAATGGTTCATCAAAATCATCAGGCAATGGTAGAACAAAGGTTCCTTTTAAGATACCTGAACGACGTTTCTTGACAGAATGCTGCTCTGGGGAAACATCTTGGGAGTAGTTTTCCATCAGATACTTGGCATAATGCAGCAGTTCTTGTTTCAGGGATTCTGGCATTATCACAACTGTTTGAAAAATTTCTTGGTCAATAGTCATGGGTTTTACTAGTTTATTTTATTTCCAATAAATTTGATTTAAATATATAAAATAGTATAGCATTTCTCGTTGAATTGTGGTCAGTTATCAGCAGTCAAACGTTGGGTGATAACTGATAACTGATAACTGATAGCTGATAGCTGTTCGCGTAGCGCTTAAGCTGATAGCTGACCTTGCCTCTTGCCTCTTGCCTTTACCTAAGAGATTATGTTCACAACTCAAATATAAATGCTCCATTTAAATTCAAATAGTATAATATTTTAATAGCTATTGTATAGCAGTTGATGGCAATGCCTGACAATACATCTGATGCCCAACTTGACTTTCTAAAGCAGGTACTACAAGCAACCGCAAACAGTAGGGGTAATAAGCAGGTAATTTACCGATTACTGGCAGCAAATACAGACAAACTTAATCAGAAGTTAGCAGAATTATGGCGGGTTTGGGCAACAATTCAACTGGCGGAAGCAGAAGCAGATGAAGCGAAATACTTAGCAGCAGGTATTGTTAACTTCAGCACTGTAATTCAGCAATTCCCCTTGGGTGACCAAGCCAGCAACATCGAAATTGCCATCACTGGCTATGAAGTGGCACTAACTGTTTTCACCCGTCAAGCTTTTCCCCAACAATGGGCAATGACTCAAAACAATCTCGGTATTGCTTACTCAGAAAGAATCACAGGTCAGAAGGCACAAAACCTAGAAATTGCCATCCCTTGCTACCAATCGGCTTTAGAAGTCTACACCCGCGAAGCTTTTCCCAAACAATGGGCAATGACTCAAAACAATCTCGGTAGTGCTTACTTAAAAAGAATCACAGGTCAGAAGGCACAAAACCTAGAAAATGCCATCGCTTGCTTGCAATTGGCTTTAAAAGTACGCACCCGTGAAGCTTTTCCCCAACAATGGGCAATGACTCAAAACAATCTCGGTATTGCTTACTGTAACCGAATCAGAGGTCAGAAAGCACAAAATCTAGAAGATGCGATCGCTTGCTACAAATCCGCTTTAGAAGTAAGCACCCGTGAAGCTTTTCCTATTGATTGGGCAATGACTCAAAACAATCTCGGTATTGCTTACTGTAACCGAATCAAAGGAAAGAAAGCACAAAATCTAGAAGATGCGATCGCTTGCTACAAATCCGCTTTAGAAGTACGCACCCGTGAAGCTTTTCCCGAAAATTGGGCATTGACTCAAACCAATCTCGGAAATGCTTACTGTGAGAGAATCACAGGTCAGAAGGCAGAAAACCTAGAAGAGGCCATCGCTTGCTACCAATTGGCTTTAGAAGTTCGCACTCGTGAAGCATTTCCGGAAAAATGGGCACAGACTCAAAACAATCTCGGTCTTGCTTACTCTGACAGAATCAGAGGAGAGAAGGCACAAAACCTAGAAGATGCCATCGCTTGCTACCAATTGGCCTTAGCAGTTCGCACCAGTGAAGCATTTCCGGAAAAATGGGCAATCACTCAAAACAATCTCGGTCTTGCTTACTCTAACAGAATCAAAGGAAAGAAAGCACAAAACCTAGAAGATGCCATCGCTTGCTACCAATCCGCTTTAGAAGTTCGCACCCGTGAAGCTTTTCCCTATGAATGGGCACAGACTCAAAACAATCTCGGTCTTGCTTACTCTAACAGAATCAAAGGAAAGAAAGCACAAAACCTAGAAGATGCGATCGCTTGCTACAAATCCGCTTTAGAAGTACGCACCCGTGAAGCTTTTCCCGAACAATGGGCAATGACTCAAAACAATCTCGGTCTTGCTTATAAGAACAGAATCACAGGTCAGAAGGCACAAAATCTAGAAGATGCCATCGCTTGCTACAAATCCGCTTTAGAAGTACGCACCCCTAAAGCTTTTCCTATTGATTGGGCAGGTACTCAAAACAATCTCGGTCTTGCTTACTCTGACAGAATAATAGGTCAGAAAGCACAGAATGTAGAACAGGCGATCGCTTGTTTCCAAAAGGCTCTTACAGTAAGAACCTTTGACGCTTTTCCCCAAAACCATGCAGAAACTTTATTCAACCTAGGGCTGACTTACAAAGGTAGTAACCAGTTTACTTTAGCTTACACCAAATTTAAATTTGCCATTGACACCGTAGAATCTTTGCGGGAGGAAATCGTTTCTGGTCATGAAAGCAAACGCAAGCAAGCAGAAGAATGGAACAAACTTTATAGGAGCATGGTAGAAGTTTGCCTAGAATTAACTAATATCACTGAAGCCATTGAATATGTTGAACGGAGCAAAACCCGCAATTTAATTGAAGAGATTCTCCGCCGTGACCTGAAAACCATCTTTTCCGTAGATGTTGTCTCTCAACTAGAACAATACAGGGATGAAATAGCCATAGGTCAATATCAAATCCAACAGGGCAAAGCTGAAAATCCAACCGCCCTGGCACAACATCTCCAAGAGTTGCGACAGCAGCGCAATGATTTACAAGACCAATATTTACCTATCGGTTCTAGCTTTAACTTTGAGCAATTCCGGAAAACTCTAGAAAAAAACACTGCTATTGTTGAGTTTTATATTAGCTTTGATCGCTTTTTAACTTTCATTTTTACTCGCCACAGCCAACAGCCTCTAGTTTTGTCATCTTCTACTGATCAATTATATGCCTTGATAGATTGGACAACTGCTTATCTGGATGATTATTACGACCAACCACAAGACTGGAGGAATCCACTAACTTCAAGACTCCAGAAGCTAGCAGAGATTCTGAATTTTAACAAAATTCTCCAGCAATTACCCAAAGACTGCAATCAACTGATCCTCATCCCCCATCAGTATCTACATCTATTCCCCTTGCACGCCTTACCCCTTCCTGAAAATCCAGGTAAATTGCTATTTAATCGTTTCTCCCAAGGAGTTCGTTATTCTCCCAGTTGCCAATTACTCCAACTTGTCCAAACCAGAAAACGCCCGGACTTTACCCACCTGTTTGCCGTTCAAAACCCCACGGGTGACTTAAGTTACGCTAACATCGGAGTAGAAGTGATTAAAAGCTACTTCAATCCAGCGGATACAGAGGTTCTTGTGGAAAACGCTGCCACCAAAGCTGCCATAGATAGCAAACCTCTCAACACTTACCACTGTGTCCATTTTAGCTGTCACGGTTACTTTAATCTTAACCAGCCTCAGAAATCCGCCTTAATCCTGGCAGATGCGTACCTCAACTCTGCACCGGCTGAACTAAATCCAGAACAACATCTAGTTTTGGATGACGGTGAAGTAATTGACTTACACAAATGCCTCACCTTAGATGCCATCTTTGCCCTTAAATCACAACAGAAATTAGCACAATGTCGCCTTGTCACCCTTTCTGCTTGCGAAACAGGATTAATCGACTTTGATAACACCAGCGATGAATACATTGGTTTACCCAGTGGTTTCTTAGTTGCCGGAAGTCCAGCAGTAGTTAGTAGCCTATGGAAGGTAGAGGAGGTTTCTACAGCGTTGTTGATGATTAAATTTTATCAGAATCTGCTAAACCAGATGTCCTTAGCAGTTGCGCTGAATCAAGCCCAACTCTGGCTGCGGGATGCCACTGTACAGGACTTGCGAAATTGGGCTGAACAGTTAACTAAACAGTTGACTTTGGAGAATAACTTTAAGGAAGAAGTGGAGGAAGAAATAGAGTTATTTAAAAATGACTACAAACCCTTTTATTCTCCTTATTATTGGGCGGCTTACTGCGCCATTGGAGAATCATATATTTAGTTAAGTAAACAAAAAAAAATATGAAATTTAAAAAAATTATCCAAGTTTTTCCGCAAGTACTCAAAACTCACTCTGAAAAGTTTGAACTTGAAGACTTGCAAGACTTAGACCAAGTTTTAGCAGCTTTAGACACTCAAACAGAAGGCGAATTAGTTAATTTACTCAAAAATTGGTTCCAAAACCATACAAAAGTTACAGAAACTATACGCAAATTTGCTCAAACTACTCAGGAATTAAAGAAGTCACCCGAGCCTCCGCCTAATTCCGAAGCAAGTATTCTTCAAAACCTATTTGAACTGCGACAAACCAACCAAGAAATTATTAAAGCTAAAACTAATCAAGACAAGAGTAAGCAATCAAAACAAGGGTAAGCATTGAGCTATCAGCTATCAGCTATCAGCTATCAGCTATCAGCTATCAGCTATCAGCTATCAGCTATCAGCTAATGCGCTACGCGAACAGCTATTGAATAAAATAATCTGAAGGCTGACGGCTGACGGCTGACGGCTGACAGCTGAATAGCTACTAAAAATGTCAAACAATGACTTATAAAATCTACGCACCTAATATTCATCTCTTTGCCTTCCATCTTAGGAATCTATCTAGTAGTGATTCCCAAGCAGACACCGACTATGACAGCAAACTACTTTGGCACAAGTACGATCAGATTTGTGCTAAATTCCAAATTCAACAGAAGCTAGACCTGAGAGACGTTGCAGAAGGTTCCCGCATTGCTTTACTAAAAGGAGCCACCAAGGATAATATTCTCTTACCTTTGGAGGGTAAATTATCTCTCAATCATGGCAAAAGAATAAAAATTACTGGTCAAGCTTGTCCACTCCAGATCTATGATAGTTATGCTCTTGGTTTAAATATTCGGATTCCTGAAGTTGAGAATAATCAGAAAACTGAAGACGTAGACCTGACTGTATTCAAGGATTTTAATCCAGACCAGTGCTTTCTTCCCAGTAACATTAACAGTTCCCTAGGACAAATTCTGTTACTAACTGCTTGGCTACCCCAGAAGCAGCAGCAAGATTCCCATGTATGGAAAGAGATAGCTGATCAGTGTGTGCAGAATTTTCTTGGGGAAAACGATCAGGATAACTGTCCACCGCTTTATCAAGAAGGTCAATTATTTGGTAGTCCGATTTTTGAATATGGCATTCCTGATCAATCTCAAGACTATGGCAAAATTTTTGTTTGGCTATTTTTAGGAGAAGATATCAATGGCAACTATGCTGCCCGAGCGGAGGAAAATTTTTGCTGGTTTTATCAATACTTTATTGATTTATTTTTTGATCGCCAAAAAGTAATTAAAGCTTATCAAATCAGCAGGGAAGTGTATAGTGATGCTTACCAAGGATACTGGGGGGGCGACGAAAATAGTTATAAAGCAGACAGGACAAGCGATTTAGCTCTCATTCCTCGTAAATAATACTTCCATTTATTACGATTAAGTCTCATTAATTCTCGTACTAAATTAATACACTCA
>NZ_JAAHGN010000407.1:0-6288 GCF_010672485.1 Moorena sp. SIO2C4
TCCTGGAGTAGTTGAGCTAGCTTAGCAGGAGCCTCACACCATAATCTTTGATTTGGTGTGAGAGGAATGCGCGGCTGTTAAAGGGGTTCAATACCCCTTTAACAGCAAATTACACTTTCAAAGAATCCTGAGATTTAATATATCTTCGTAATAATTTAATCATCTTTCATGGCAACCTTTCCAAAATCTATACACTAATTAGTGTATTATTAACTATAGTGACCAACACCAGGGGATGAAATACACTTACCAGTATAAAGCACTTCCAAGCACCGACCAAAAGCTAGAGATAAATCTTTGGCTAAGGATTTGCCAGTACTGGTATAATCGTCAGCTTGGTGAAAGGTTTGATTGGTGGGAACGTAACAGAACTTCGGTTAACTCTTGCCCCTTGGTCTGTCATCTTCCTGAACTGCGCGATCGCCCCAACTACTACAGCCAAAAGAAACTTTTACCAGGACTCAAAAAGGGTAAGGTAACAGTGGAATGGTCAGGATATGATTTAGATTTTTCACGGGTTCCAGCTAATACTCTGCAGCAGGTCTGTAAACGTGTAGATAAGGCGTTTGATCGGTTTATTTATGGGGACAATAACGGCAATAGGAGTGGTAAGCCTCGCTTCAAATCTCAACCTCGTTATCGCTCATTTATTGTTGAAGGAGCAGGTTTAACCCTGCATTCATGTTCGACTGGGGGAAAGTTCCTTTACCTGAAAATACCCAAGATCGGCTTGCTAAAAATTCGCTCTCACCGCCATCTACCGGATGGTGCAATCCTCAAACAAGTGCAATTCATCAAAAAAAGTGATGGATGGTTTGTAAACCTTAAACTTGATGATCCTACTGTTCCTGGTATTACACCTGATGTAATCGTGCCGAATTGGGAGAACTCCCTAGGAATGGATGCAGTACTTCACCAGGAGTACTATCTGGCGACATCTTTAGGGGGAAAGCTACCATCCGCCAAGTTTTTGAGGCGAAATCAATCTAAATTAGCCAAAATTTCCAAAAAGAAAAATGCTCGCACCTCAAGGCAGTAAAGCACGCCGAAAACTAGCGAAAAAAGAGGGGTTGCAACACCAAAAAATTGCTCGCGCCAGAAAAGATTTCCAATACAAGACTGCCCACAGCTTAGTAAGTACAGGCAAGAAAGTATTCTTTCATGAAAACCTCAACCTTAAAGGTTTAAGTAAGCGTAATGCACCATTACAAGACAAAGAAGGGAAATACCTACCAAATGGTCAATCGGCCAAGTCCGGGCTCAACCTAAGTTGGGCGGATGCCGCTTTTGGAGAATTCTTTGTAATCCTTGGTCACATAGCTGCGAAAGCTGGAGCCGTTGTGGTTGCCAAGAATCCTGCTTATACCTCTCAATTGTTATCCTATCGAGATCAAGTGATTTTTACTGATTGCGGTATCCGGAAATATTGGGATGAAATAGAAAACCTCTGGGTTGATAGAGATATTAATGCTGCTATCAACATCAAGAGAGTGGGGCTGGACGTGTTCCCCACTATAAAACGCCTTAAAGGTAGCATCAAAATAGTTGATTCTATTACTGATGATACCTCCAAGGAAGTTCTACGCACTCTTCGGGGTGCCTGAGAAGCCTACACCATACCTTTAAGGTTGGTGTAGGAGCGTCACATTACAGACCTGAGGCTGACCCTGCATAACATATACATACCTGTGTGAACATAGTATTTTCGGAGAAAGGCAATATCAGCAAAGGCGGAGCGATCGCATTATGACTCAACTCTATGAGCAGCTCAACCAGCTAGTGACGGCAGCATGTAGTCATCCACCTGGAAGCGCTCACCGTCAAAAAAACTTAACAAAAATTATTCGTTTAGTCACTAAGAAACTTTGGCAAGAACATACTCCCTACTATCAAGACGCACTCCAACAAACCTGGATTTACTTTTGCCAGAATATTTGCGAAGGCAAAACCGGTAATCCCTACGACTCTAGCCGTGGCAGTGTGGTCACTTGGCTCAATTTCTACTTGAAGAAACGACTCCAAGACTTTCGCATCAAGAACATAGACGGACAAGGTAAGACAGTCTCTCCTATCAAGGCTCAAAATGGTGAAAACCTTGACCCGATCAATAGTGTGGCAGCTCCACCTGAGGTGCCTAGGTTACTCGAAGATGTTAGGGAATGGGTGGAAACGGCGGGTGTTGATAGTGATCTACGCACTACCCATGTTAAAGGTCATCCAGAGGTCACCTGCCAAGTCTTAATTTTACGACGCTTGCCTCCAGAAACTAGCTGGAAAACTCTCTCAGAAGAGTTTAATGTATCAATTTCTACATTAAGTAGCTTTTATCAGCGACAATGTTTGCCCCGTTTGCGTAAATTTGGAGAATCGGAAGGATATCTATAATAGGAGGTTCCTTAAAAAGACTTACCTTAACCTTAACCTGGTTCAGTCAAGGTGTTCACATCAGTACAGAAACACAATTCCTATGACCTACAACACCCATAACCTAGAACAATTTGCCCTTCCTCTGCCCATTACTGACAATGCACGCAGGAGTGCTGAGCAATTTGCTAGGCAGCAGCCTACCTCTGAAAAAGCTGAGCAAGTTCGACTCAACACCTTGGCTGTGTTGGTTGTCAATGATTACATGCAAATGCTGGGGATGCCTACAGATTTAAAAGCCTCAGACAGCTGGAATCCTATTATACGCCTGTTAGCTAATGTGGCCGACTTGGAAATATCCGATATCGGTCGTATCGAATGCCGACCGATCAAAGCCCAAGATTCCCTTTGCCATATTCCCCCCGAAGTTTGGTGTGATCGGATTGGCTATGTAGTTGTTCAGATTGATGAACAATCGTCCCAGGGAACAGTGTTGGGATTTACTCCAACTGCTGATACCGAAGAATTACCCATTAGCCAACTACGACCCGTTGACGATTTAATCGATCAGTTCCATCAACCCATCTCAGAGCTAGCCCAGAGAACTAGGGTAAACTTGAGTCAGTGGTTAGACAATGTGGTTGAAACCGGTTGGCAAACTCTCGAAAGCTTGGAAAACTTGTTAAACCCACCCGAACCAATTTTCGCTTTCCGCTCTTCTGGTCTAGAGTCAACTGAGGCGTTACCCCTAGAGGAAAATCTTGATGTGGGGATTAGGCGGGCTAAGTTAATCGACTTAGGCCTATTGCTAGCGGGTTCCCCCGTGGCTTTGGTGGTGGAACTTTTACCAGAATCTGAACTCAAGCAAAATATTTGCCTCAAGGTATATCCCACCGGTAGTAAAACCTATTTGCCTCCCAACCTCACACTCACTGTGCTGGATGGATCGGGAACAGTGTTTCTTGAAGCCCAAGCCAGACAAATCGATAATTACATTCAATTGCAGTTCAGTGGTTTACCAGGAGAGCAATTTAGTGTCGAAGTTGCCCTTGGCGATGCCAGGATTATTGAGGATTTTGCAATCTGATCCCGTAGCGTGGCCTACGGCCAATCTAGGAATTCCTGAATTTAGCCATCGACACACCACCGAAAGCGTTATAATTCAAAGTCCTTCGGGGATAGATCGGTTATCTGGTGTCTTGTTTGATATCAGTTTTGATATCAGTCAGTGGTCAATCCTAAGGCACCGATACACCTTCTATAAACCTCTATAAACCTCTATAAATAAGTAAAATGAGGGTAGAAATCACATCTGCAACACCAGTGATCCATGACCAATGACAAATAACACGCGCAGCATTGGTAAATTAGTTGTCTTAAAGATAGGAGATGGTTGCTTTGACCAAGGGTTTCCAGTCACTTTACAGATTTTGGAAGAGGGCAAAAGCCCTTTGTTGGAAATCACTGGCAGGTTACCTCCTGCTCCGGAAATTATGCAATCGTGCCAAAGTTGGACAACGAGTTATCACAGTTTGGGGTTACGTTCCCGTCTAGAAGCATCTGTGGTACAAGTGACCAATGTATCTAAACTGGAACGGTGCTACAATGCAGCCCAAGTCTTAGGCGATCGCTTAAATGCTTGGCTATCCTCAGAGCCATTTCGACCGATTAAGGAGAAATTACTCGAACAACTATTACCCTCCGATGAAATTCGTCTCATTATTCAAACCGAGAACAGTTGTTTACGGCGACTGCCCTGGCATCTGTGGGATTTTTGGGAACGCTATTCCAAGGCAGAAATTGCTTTAAGTGCCTTAAAGTTTGAACCAGTCACTCTAAATCCCAAGCCCCACCAGAAGGTGAAAATTTTAGCAATTATTGGCAATAGTATTGGTATTGATACCGAAGCGGATCAGAAGTTGCTAGAGAAATTACCTGATGCTCAGCTCACGTTCCTTATAGAACCCAAGCGCCAGCAAGTCCATGAAGCCCTTTGGGAGCAATCCTGGGATATCCTCTTTTTTGCTGGTCATAGTTCCAGTAAAAACGATGGTAAAACGGGTCACATTTATATTAATAAAACCGATAGTTTAACCATTAATCAGTTAAAGTTTGGCTTAAAAAGAGCAATTGGAAAAGGCTTAAAAATCGCTATTTTTAATTCTTGTGATGGATTGGGTTTAGCCTCGAATCTGGCTAATTTACAGATTCCCCAAATTATTGTGATGCGAGAACCGGTACCCGACCGGGTTTCACAGGAATTTTTGAAATATTTTTTAACCGCTTTTGCTGGGGGGCAGTCCTTCTATTTAGCAGTGCGGGAAGCTAGGGAACGATTACAAGGGATAGAAGACGAGTTTCCTTGTGCAACTTGGTTACCGATAATTTGTCAGAATCCTGCCGCAAAGCCACCGACTTGGCCAGGGTTGAGGGACAGTTTTGATGGAAAATATCCACTTCCACCTCCACCTCCACCTCCACCTCCACCTCCACGCCCTGAGCCTCTAAGCTTCGTCAAGGTATTAGTGAGCAGTTTAGTAATTACATGCTTCTTGATAGTTATACAGCAGCTCGGTTTACTGCAAGGTTTGGAGTTGAAAGCCTTCGACCACCTGATCAATAGAAGACCAGCGGAGTTTCCCGATTCCCGTCTGATAGTGGTAGAGGTGACTGAAGAAGATATTGAAGCTCAGCAGTCGGATTTAAGACCAGCTACCTCCTTATCAGACCGATCACTCCAACAACTGTTAGAAATACTTAATTCCTCTCAAGCCAAAGTCATTGGCCTAGATATTCATCGTGATTTTCCTGTAGCCCCAGATTATCAGGATTTGGGAAGGCTCCTAGAGCAAAGCGAGAATTTGGTTACGGTCTGCAAAGCCAGTAACGAAGAGGATAAAGGAATTTCACCGCCCCCAGAAGTTCCGAAACAAAACTTGGGCTTTAGTGATGTTGTAGTTGACCCAGACGGGGTGATCCGTCGCCATCTGTTGGCGTTTAACCCTGATCCAAAATCAGTGTGTAGTGCTTCTTATGCTCTGAGTACCCAGTTGGCCATGCGGTATCTAGTGGCAGAGGGAATCTTTCCCAAATACACAGAAGCTCAAAAACAAGATAAACAATACTTACAGCTAGGTGATGTAGTCTTTAAACCCTTAACCCATCATACTGGCAGTTATCATAAGCTTCATGCCTGGGGACACCAAATCATGCTGAATTACCGTTTTCACCAATCTCCAGAGGATTTTGTGCCCCAAGTCACTCTCTCTCAAGTTCTAAAGGGTAAGATCAATCCTGATGCTTTCAAGGGAAAAATTGTTCTGATTGGGGTTACTGCTCCCAGCCGTAAGGATTATTTTTTTACACCCTATAGTAAAGGTAATGACATAGAGGATCAAACACCAGGGGTAATTATTCATGGCCACATGGTAAGTCAGATTCTCAGTGCTGTTTTAGATGAGCGACCCCTGATACGGCATTGGCCTGCATGGCGTGAAGTAGTGTGGATTTGGGGTTGGGGCCTAACGGTTGGTCTGGTTTGTTGGCGCTGTAAATCCTCCCTACGTTTGGGTGTGTTGCTGTTGGCTCTATCGATTCTCTACGGGTCCTGCTTAGGTCTTTTGAAACAAGGGTATTGGGTACCATTAGTCCCCTCAGCATTGGCTGTGGTGGTTATTGGTAGTTTTATTGTTCTCTATGATCAACCTTCACCATATCCTCTAAAATTGATCAAGTAATCTCAGAATTGAGAATTGAGAATTAAGAATTGAGAATTGAGAATTGAGAATTGAGAATTGAGAATTGAGAATTGAGAATTGAGAATTGAGAATTGAGAATTGAGAATTGAGAATTGAGAATTTAGTAAGCCTGTTTCTTATATTGATCAGGTACATTCAAGTTTCTTACCCCGACTCCCGATTCCCA
>NZ_JAAHGN010000408.1:0-6282 GCF_010672485.1 Moorena sp. SIO2C4
CAGCCTTGGGATAGTCCGCCCCGTAACGCACCGCCAGTGTTAGGTTGCTGCCCGGAAATTGAAACGGGCAAGATGCCCGTTCCACGCCTGATGCCCATTCCACAGGTGCGACCCGTGGCGAATTTAATAATTAGATGCGGAAAGCGCACCTAAAAGATGCCGGTTCCACTCACCGGGTCAAACAGCTTTAATGAGATGCACTCTACCCGGTCAGCCATAGGATGATTAGTCAACCGGATTTGATCTAAGCTCGACCTAGGGAAAGCCCAGTTAAATTCCTTTGTTAAATATTTTTTCGTTACGTTGTGGGTCTATTCCGGATAATCTAACCTCTTGATTGCTATTGCTGCTAAATCGGCTATTTTCCAAATGATTAACCGGACTTGATATAATTCTATTTTCGCCGATATTAAGTTCCCCGTTCCCTAAAATAGTAAACTTTACAATTCCAATTACTACGGTATTTTCACACTTTATTCACAAGCTATGATTATATTTTTTATCTAGTAACGTTATAGTAATCTGGTTATGAGTTATTTTTTTGATCAAAGTAAAATCCTTTGATTTATGTCGGAATAACAGACCATAATTAATAAAACAATATGATTAATAATTACCCTCGATACCAAGTCGGTGGTAGTCTAGCCAGTGATTCGCCTAGCTATGTAGAAAGACAAGCAGATGTCCAACTCTATAACGCCTTAAAAAGGGGTGAGTTTTGTTATGTTATGGCTCCCCGACAAATGGGTAAGTCTTCTCTAGCGGTGCGAATCAGACATCAGCTAGAACAAGAAGGATTTAAATGCAGTACTATTGATATGACGCGCATCGGTAGCGAAATAATTACCCCAACTCAGTGGTACAAAGGAGTGGTGGCTGAGTTAGTACGAGGGTTGAAGTTATTCGGTCACTTTAATTTCCAATCCTGGTGGCACCAGGAAAAGTATCTTTCACTGCTTCAGCGATTGAGTAATTTCCTGGAAGATATCCTGCTGGTAAAATTTACTACTGAACGAATTGTTATCTTCATTGATGAAATTGATACTATTCTCAACTTACCTTTTCCGGTTGAGGATTTTTTGGCCCTGATCCGATTCTGCTATAACCAAAGAGCAACTAATCCCGACTATAATCGCATTGTCTTTGCTTTGTTCGGAGTAGCTAAGCCAAGGGATTTGATTACTGGCAAAAAGCGGACACTGTTTAATATCGGGAAAGCCATAGAACTACATGGCTTTGAATTCCATGAAGCATATCCCCTTGCCAAGGGATTAGAGGGAACAGGGGGTAACCCTACAAGGATTCTCAAGGAGATACTGGCTTGGACAGGAGGACAACCCTTTCTGACCCAAAAACTATGTCAGTTGGTAGTAGACTCAGTAAGGGTCGGGTTGACTATTGCTCCTGGTAATGAGGAATCTTGGGTTAGCCAAATCGTACATAATCAAATTATTGATCATTGGGAATCCCAGGATGAACCCGAGCATTTACGAAGTATCTCGGCTCGCCTTTTGAGTAATAATTTGAGTAATAAATATTATGCTGACAAATTGCTGGGACGTTATCAGCAGATTTTAGCTGGAGATGATGTACCGATGGATAACAGCGAAGAGTGCAACGAATTGCTGCTATCGGGTTTGGTGGTTAATCAACAAGGACGGCTAAGGGTGAACAACCCTATATACAAAGCAATTTTTAATCGTGAATGGGTTACCAAACAACTAGAGAATCTGCGTCCCGATAGTAAACAATTTTGCTATTCCTGACTTAGTATTATATACTGTTAGTTTAAGCGACTAAAACCCTAGCTATATCTCGATTTTTTGCTTCAGCCGCTTAAACTAACTTAAACTAATGTCCCAAACTCTGGGAGCATCCCAATTTGGCACGTTAGCTCTTTTTAGGGGGCTGAAACCCTTGAAATATCGTTGCTTTGGGTAATATTGTTTCCAAAATGGGATGCTCCCCAAACTCTTGCTAGGCAAGAATTTCACCATGTCTAATAAAAAGTCAAAGGAAAACAGTGGATGTGGATGCGCAAATATTCCCATTTCTGTAATCTTACTGGTTTTAGGCGGTGGTTATTGGTGGTTGAACCATCAAGGAGGTTTCGCTATTATTAGCAAATTACCTCAAAATCTCCCCATAGCTATTCCTCAAAATCTACCAATAGCTATTCCTGGTTTAAATTCGACACCAGCCGAACCACAACCTTCGGCTCCTACTAAGCCTTCTGTAACCACTGCACCTTCCTTCCCAAATTCGCCAATTGTTAAACCTAATCATCAGCCACCTTCACCAACACCAATAACAGCTCAAAAACCTCAAAAACCTCAAACAGCTCAAAAATTAAAAACACCAATTGTTAAACCTAATCATCAGCCAGCATCACCAACAACTCAAACTCCTTTGGAGAAAAAAGCAATCAGAGGAATTTATATAAGTCGTTATAACGTAACTAATAATGCTAGTGAAGAAAAAATTAGAAAACAAGTTCGTCATTATCACTCTCAAGGAATTAATACGATTATTCATGGTGTATGGGGTAATATTTGTCCTATGTACACTAGTGAAGTGATGCAAAAAACCTTTGGTTATAAAAGTTGTCCCAATCTGTTTCGCGACCGCTGGTTAAATTGGCTAATTGATGAAGCACACAAACACGGCATGGAAGTTCATGCTTACTTTGAAAAAGGTATCAAAATAGATAAAAATAGCCCGATTTTTGATTTAGCTATTGAACGCAAATGGGTTGTACCTGGCGTTGACCGCACCTATCCAGGAATCGAGCATTATATTCTGGATGTAGAAATTCCTGAAGTTGCTAATTTCTTTAGAGATATTTTAGTGGAATTTGTCCAAAAATATCCTAAAATTGATGCAGTCCAATGGGACGATTATCTGGGTTACCATGCCGAGTTACCAGGTAAAGTAAATCGCACTAAGAAGCTAACCACTTTTTCACAAGAAATGATCGGTGCTATGAAACAAGCTAACCCAAAGGTTAGTTTTGATCTTTGTCATCATAATCCTTATTGGGCTAAAAAATATTTTGCTGCCGACTGGCCAAAATGGAATGTAGATCGAGTTTTTATTCAAGCTTATAATGATAAAAATTTTACCAAAGAAGTAGATTATGCCGAAACCTATGATGGAATTGCTATTACTGATCAACAATTCCATCGCTTGCCAGAAATAGTGGCTAATAATAAAATTAAGGCTATTTTAGTGTTTCCTGATCGGACAAATCCAGAAGACGTAGCTTCTAAGTTAAAGCAATTTTATGTTAAATAGACCTAAGCGTCGTAAGCAATCAGCTATCAGCTATCAGCAATCAGCTATCAGCAATCAGCAATCAGCTATCAGCAATCAGCTATCAGCTATCAGCAATCAGCTATCAGCTATCAGCTATCAGCTAATGGGCTACGCGCAAGCGCACCTTTGAATAAAATAAGCTGACGGCTGACCGCACCTCAAGTAGGGTGAGCTTTGGCTCACGGCTGAATGCTTACTAAGCATCTAACTAGACTTCCGGAGCTATACAATGCCAAAATTTTCCCCTTCAATCACTGCTTCTGCTTCTAATGCGATCGCTCTCAATTTCTCTAAGGTCTCTGGTGCAACTGACTGCCACAATCCCCGCTGATTAGCTTCCAGTAACCGTTCTGCCATATCTCGCAATGCCCATGGATTCTTTTGTTGGATAAACTCTTGCACGTCTGGGTCAAATAAATACCCCTGAGCTACTCCTTGATACATATGATCTGCGACACAATTAGCAGTAGCATCATAGGCAAACAAATAATCTACTGTTGCTGCCATTTCAAATGCTCCTTTGTAACCATGGCGCATAACTCCCTCAATCCACTTAGGATTCACTACACGAGAACGGTACACTCGGGCAATCTCTTCCTTTAGCTGTCGGACTTTGGGCTTTTCAGGGATAGAATTATCCCCAAAGTAGGTTTGAGGATTTTTGCCAGTTAACCCCCGCACTGCTACGGTTAACCCCCCCTGAAACTGGTAATAATCATCTGAATCGAGTAAATCATGTTCCCGATTATCCTGATTGTGTAATACAATTTGCATCTGTTTAAGGCGCTGCTCAAAGGCTTCTGGGGCTCCCTTGGGGGAAGATGAGCTGTAGGCGTAACTACTCCAGTTAATGTAAGCGCGAGCTAAATCCTGCTCATCTTGCCAGTTTTGAGATTCAATCAAACCTTGTAACCCGGCACCATAGGCTCCTGGTTTTGAGCCAAAGATGCGGTAGTGCGATCGCATTTGGGCTTGGGACTGACTCAACCCTACCTGTAACCAAGAGTCTGTTTCCTGTTTCACCTGGGCTGCTAGAGGATTGTCTGATGGTGATTCATCCAGGCTTGCCACAGCAACTACTGCATTGTGAAATAGGTCGATTAAATTGGGGAAACTATCTCTAAAGAAGCCAGAAATGCGCAGGGTCACATCCACCCGGGGACGTTGTAACACAGACACTGGCAATATTTCAAAGTCTACCACCCGCCGTGAGGACCCATCCCAAATCGGTCGCACTCCCAACAACGCCAGGGCTTCGGAAATATCATCTCCCCCGGTACGCATGGTAGATGTGCCCCATACGGAAATCCCTAGGGTTTTGGGATACTCACCATTTTCCTGGGTATAGCGCTCCACTAGCACTTCAGCTGCCTTTCTGCCCACATCCCACGCTGTTTCTGTGGGTATGGCACGGATATCAACAGAGTAAAAATTGCGACCTGTGGGCAGAACGTCCGGTCGTCCTCTAGTCGGCGCACCAGATGGCCCACTGGGTACATATCTCCCCTCTAATCCCCTTAACAATTGGGTGAGTTCTTGATTAGTTTGTTGCAGTGCTGGTAACAGGCGATCGCGTATCCAATCTAATTCTTGTTTTGTTGTTTTACTAATCGGTAATCGGTAATCAGTAATCGCTATTGGGGAATTAGTGATGATTTGTTCTACTAATTCAGATGCTTCTTCTTCCAATACTTCAACCAAATCACCAACAGTATATTTCCCAGTATAGCATTCCTCTGTTGCCTCTTCCCTTGTCATTAATTTTGATATCGAATCTATACTACTTCTTGCGATATCCTTAACCACTGAAAACTCTTCCGTTAGGGGGTCAAAATCCCAACCTAAATCCTGAGCCAAAGCACGAGTTAAGCCGATGCGATTCTTTCCTGGATGACGAGCAATTGCTACTATTAAATCCTGCAATTGACGTCCTTGGGGACATTGACTAAACACATGTAAACCATCTCGAATCTGAGCTTCTTTCAATTCACAAAGATAAGCATCAATTTGATTAGTAATTTCCGATTCTCCAGCTTCGATGTCATCTACTGCAATCCCCAAATCTTCGTGCAAGTGCTCATCAAGGATAAGTTTAACAATGCGGACGCGAATAATTGGTAACCGAGACAAATCCAAACTCTGCGCTTCATAATACTCATCAACCAATCCCTCCAACTGTTGCAGAGGACCATAAAGTTCAGCACGAGTCATGGGAGGGGTTAAATGATCAATAATCACCCCTTGAGCGCGACGCTTTGCTTGAGCTCCCTCTCCGGGATCATTAACAATAAATGGATACAAATGAGGCATGGCTGCTAAGGCGACTTCTGGATAACAGCACTCTGACAAGGCCACACTCTTACCCGGTAACCACTCTAAATTCCCATGCTTGCCCACATGAACAATCGCTTGGGCACCAAAACACTTCCGCAACCAATAATAAAATGCCAAATACCCATCAGTTGGTTCCAAATCGGGAGCATGATAATTCAAAGCTGGGTCAATATCATAACCCCGAGAGGGTTGAATCCCTACAAACACATTTCCCAACTGAATCCCTGAAATGGGAAATGCTGAAATCTCTGTTATCTCTCCCTGGCCATCTTTGTTGTCATTACCGTTAAGATCAAACTCTCCCCAACGCTCACGGATTCCTTTTTGAACCGCTATCGGTAACTCTTGAAAATAGTCCCAATACTCCTGCCAACTCAACTCTTGTCGTACCAAACGTAACTGCCATCCTTCCGGATCATTGGTCACCCCAGCGGTTAACCACTCAATCAACTCATCGCCACTTTCCGGAATCTTCTCAACCCAATACCCAGCATCCCGTAACCCTTTTAAAATCTCTACACAACTGGCCGGGGTATCTAATCCTACGCCATTGGCCAGCCTGCCATCTCGATTAGGATAATTAGCTAAAATCAGAGCAACTTTTCTCTGATTCGGTAGGGTTTGCCCTAACAG
>NZ_JAAHGN010000409.1:0-6278 GCF_010672485.1 Moorena sp. SIO2C4
TATAGCGCTACGCGCAAGTCAGCAAGGTTCTTGCGTCAGAAGTCAAAAGTAAGCTATGACTAAGTTTCGGAGTTTATGAATGTTAAACATCTGAATGCGTAGTGCTATATCATGTCAGGAGAATTACCCTTAATAAAAATCTCCCCCATCTCCCCATCTCCCCATCTCCCCATCTCCCCTTAATTATGGGTATTCAACCAGACTTGATATAACTAGTTGTAGCATCCATAACGGCCAATGGTATTAGCTGTTTTCTTCCTTAATAGTTGGCTTATCAGCACCTTTGCCAGTTTTTGCTAGATAAATTCCCTCCATAATCACAGCAAAACCTAGTAAGTTAAGAATACTTAAGTTTTCTGAAAATAGAATCCAGGCCAGAATAGCAGCAACTAGTGGATCGAGAAGCAATACTAAGGAAACAAAGCCTGAAGAAAAGTGCTTGAGGCTGTATACTACTAAACCATGTCCCACAGCTTCGCAGACAAGAGCTAGGGAAATCACTGCTAACCATCCTGACCAAGAAATCGGGAAAATTTGATCACTGAATATCAGAACCACTGGGATCATAAAAAGTGTTCCCAAAGCACAGCGCCAAATCAGGATTCCTTCTACAGAAAACTTGGTTCGCAGTTGTTCTAATAGTAAAAAGTTGACTGCATAAAATACAGAAGATGCTAAGGCAGCACTATCACCGATAAAGTTATTGGGCGACTTTAGAAAATCCTCTATTTGTAAAGTAGTTGCCCCTAACAAGGCAAGTGCCAGACCAATGAGAAATCTACGGTCAAAACGCTGCTTAAATAATAACCATCCTCCTAGAGTAGCGAAAAATGGTGTTAGAGCTCCTAGTACATTACCATTAGCAACGCTAGTCTTAGTTAAAGACCAAGTCCATAGAAATCGACCACCCAGATGAGAGATCGCTACGCCTACCAAAAGTAAGATATCGACAATTTTGTAACCTGACTGTGGTTCAGAGTTCTTCTGGGATGTTTGAGTACGTACTTGGCTGAATCCATTCCACAAACCAAAGACTAGAGTAGCTATCCAAAGACGATTGAATACTGTGGCATTAGCACTTATTTCTTGAAGAGAAAACCTGATTAAGATGGCTGTTATAGATAAAGCAAGTAAGGCAATTACTAATAATAGTATTGGTAGTAATTCTGATGTTTGCTCTCTATTGTATTCTGTTACTATCGCTTTCATTTTTTGGTGTTAGATGCTGACTAAAAATACCGTAATTTGTAAGTATTTAGCTATCAAATGATAGCTAAATTAAGGCAATCATTGGGTTGATCAACCTAGGAGAGTATAGACGTTAGAGTTAACGTCTATAGAGGAGAGGTTTTTTCCTCGTGGGTGATGCTGACGTTACTTGGGTCTTTTTGGTCTGTTATCTTACACTCATCATGAATAGCTGATTAGCTGATAGCTTAGTATAGTTTAGCTAAGCTATAACCTACTATTCTGCTCCAAATAAATAATAGTCTAATCATAAAGTATCCTGCTCACCAAATCAAAGGTAATCAGTATCAAATTTTTATATCACGTCTGGAGGATTAGTGATGATTAACAATATCGTAATTTTTATTATGGACAATTAAACGGATTTGATATAGTATCCTGTCCGATAGTATTGGCAATGTATCCCAGAGTTAGGCTTACTATTATTGCGATATGGCGATATAGCGTTCGCGAAGGGTCGGGCTTTGCCCGAATCGCACTATTATTGCGTTCCCGTAGCGGCTCTGAAGGAGCATCCCTTTGGGGTGATCGGGCGACCATCCCTAAAGCACGACGAGGCATTCTTTGAACAACTGTTGGGTCGGTTTATCCTCTGAACCTCAGTCGCGAGCCTTTGAGCCTAATCAGTGAATCCGATATCTGCTACACTCTACCGGATCTGGTATAATAGAGGATTATCAGTAACTACCCAAGTAATTTGGGATCATTTCCCATTCTCTTGTCTACCATTAAAGTGGCAACTAATCCAGAAAATTCCTAACTAAACGGGCAAGGGGTCTCCCGTTATAATCTTTGATAAGCGCGGGAGGGGAATTGCCCGACGGGGTATCTTGGTTCTCAACAGTACGCAAGTAGTACAATCACATTATGCTGTTAACTTACTGCTATCGAATCAAGCCTAGTGACGAACAGATAGCCATCATGGAGAGATGGCTTGAATTGTTGCGTCGTCACTGGAACTATGCTCTAGGGCAACGGCTTGACTGGCTCAAGCGGACTAGAACCCCGATTGACCGTTGCAGTCTTGTGAGTGAGCCGATTGGTGAAATTCCGGAACCTGTCAACTACTACACCCAGCAAGCCGCCCTTAAAGAAACTAAGCGGTGGTTCCCTGAGTACAAACAAATCTACACAGAAACTCAGCAGGTTAACCTACAACGGCTTAATAAAGCATGGGATAGATGGCGAAAACCTGATGTTAATGGTCAACGAGGGGGACGACCACGGTTTAAGAAAACTGGTGACTTGCGATCTTTTGTATTCCCACGGGTTAACAATTCCAGAGCGGGAGCACATCTAAAAGATGGAGTGCTTGAGCTGAGTCGGATTGGTGAGATACCTGTGGTAATGCACAGACCTATACCGGACGGTTTCACTCTCAAACAATGCACTATCGTTAAAAAAGCAGACGGTTGGTATTGTTGCATTTCAATGAAAGATGATACTGTCCCTGAGTTTCTTCCTGTAGATTCAGTTAAATCGTCTGTTGGTATTGATGTGGGTTTAGAAAAATTTTTAACCACATCAGATGGTGAGGCTATTGCAATTCCTCAGTTTTACCGAAAGGCTCAAGACAAGTTAGCAAAAGCCCAACGGGTTATGTCGCGTCGTGTTAAGGGTTCTAAAAACTGGGAAAAAGCTAAGAATCAAGTGGCTTTATTGCACCTTCATTTAACCCGTTGCCGAAAGGAATTTCATTATCAAGTTGCTCATTGGTTATGTAGTAATTACGACCTGATTGCTCATGAAGATTTAAACATCAAAGGACTTGCCAGAACAAAACTGGCCAAATCAATACATGATGCGGCGTGGGGGGCATTTATGGAAATTTTACAAGCAGTAGCGGTCAAACGCGGTTTGTTACTCCAGAAAGTTGACCCCCGTCGGACAAGTATTGAGTGCTTCAATTGTGGATCTAGGGCCCTTGAAAAGTTTAAGTGAGCGCGTTCATCATTGTTCCAGTTGTGGTGTTTCGATTGACCGTGACTGGAACAGTGGTATCAACATTTTGAATCGTGCGTTAATGGCGGTTGGACTGCCGCTGAATGGCTGTGGTAAATCGATACAAGATATTGAGGATCAGCAAGTCTCATTTGTAAATCTGAGAAGCCTACATCATAATCTTTGATTTGATGTAGGAATAGTCACACAGTCCACTGCTAATGGCACTACAGCGATGACCAACACCATCCAATGCACCTTAACTGGAAACATCGAGTCAGTAGCTCAGGTAAACTATCTCCTAAGTCAGGATGGCCTTCGATTCAAAATCAAAACCTTACCCACTGATGAGATTCCTACTGGAATCCATTCCTGGCAAGTCGCCCCTAATACTAGCTCAGATGGTGTAATTGGCTCTCTCTACCTAGAAGCGATGACTGAGACAGTCCAGGAGGAGCAATGGTTAATCGCTGGCAGAGTCGTGCAGTTAGGCAAACGGGGACAGTTTGTACAACTCAAAGTGTCCAGACCAGGACAGAAAACCCTGAAAATCAGTGTCTTGGGCTCTAGCAAGCACATGAAAATTGGGGAACTGTGGGAAGTAGTTGCTAAGCGCCAACGGGATACCCTGATTTTACATCGAGCTTTACCCCAAGTAGAGCACAATTCCAATAGCCGCCCAGCTTCGAAGAAAAACCGCAGCCACAAACCGGTCGAGTCTAGGAAGTATAAACATGAGTCAACATTTCAACAAACCCAAACAACCTTGTTACAGCAGGCTCTGACCAAGCTATCAGATGACCTAAATCCCTCCAAATCCACACTAGCTGCTCCCCCGACGGAAACCATTGATAGAGTCTTAGCCACGTTGAAACAGAAAACCGGTGTCAACGATTGGCAATTAGACTTGCCTAAACAGCGAGGTCGAACAAGATGGGAATGGGAAGCGTTCTCCCCTTCAACCCAGCAACAAGCACGAGTGAGTTTGAAGGGAAACTATATCCACGTATATTATTACCAGTTTCCGGATATCCCATCTCCAAGTGTTGATTCTCAATCCTATGATCGTTTAATTGTTACTCCTTTAGGAGCAGCTAGAAGCATTGGTGCCAGTTGTTTCCAAATTCTGATTGGTCCCTATGAAGTAGTTTTAGACTGTGGCACTCGACCCAAAGGCTACGACCCTTTGCCCGCCTTGGACTATCTGGATAATCCTAACCTGCTCCTGATCTCCCATAGCCATCAAGACCACCTTGGTGCTGTGCCCGTCTTTCACAGCCGCTACCCTGGTGCGCGGATGATTTCCACTCATGGCACCAGGGAAATCGCCCATGTCATGCTCAGGGATGGACTTAAGATACAGCAACTGAATGAAGACTCTCCAGAGTTATTTGATGAGGCCGATTTAGAACGAACCTTGTTTCAATTGGAAACTCAACCAGTAGGCAAAGACTTTGAGCCCTTACCGGGACTAATGGTAAGGTTTATCAATGCCGGGCATATCTTGGGTGCGGCTTGTATCTATCTGCGCTATAAGGATATGTCTTTACTCTACACCGGAGACTTCCACACTACCAATAGTCGCACCACTAACGGCTTGAATTTAGCTGAGCTTCCTGAAGCAGATATTTTAATTACTGAGTCTACCTATGGTTCCTCTGTCCACCCCGGTAGAAGAAATCAAGAAACTGCATTGATGGAATCCATTGCTGAAGTAGTGCAAGCTGGGGGCAATGTCTTGATTCCCTCTTTTGCCTTGGGTAGAGCTCAGGAAATCTTGTTAGGGATCCGCACCTCCAAGTTATTTAATAAATTAACAGTTCCCATCTTTGTGGATGGATTGGTCAGAGCAGTCACAGAGGTATTTCGAGAAAACCTGGACTTGTTACCTGTTCCAGTTCAAAACTTAGTTAAGATTAACGGCCAGGAACCATTCTTTGATCAAACCAGTACACCCCCGATTATTTCTATCGAACACTTTCGGGAACGTCCGATTGCGATCGCAAAACCCAGTGTAATTGTGGCCAGTTCCGGTATGCTGACCGGTGGACCTTCAGTCTATTATGCCTCAGTACTGCTAGAGCGAGAGAATGCTGCCATCTTTATTTCTGGCTACACTGATGAAGAATCCCCTGGCCGACTCCTGCAAAGTCTCAAGACTGGGGACACTATTGAACTAGATGGGAAACCAATTACCGTCAAAGCTCAAATCAAACGGTTTAACCTCTCTGCCCATACCGATAAGGTGGGACTCGGACAAGTAATCAACAAGGTAAAGCCCAAGCACCTAGTCTTAATTCACGGAGAATTAGAAGCCTTACACCAAGTAGCCCGGTCTGGAGACAATCAGTCCTTGTTCTATATTCATATTCCTGCTGTGGGGGATAAAATTGAATTAGGAGTAGCACCGGAACAGCTTTCCCGACAGCAGCTTGCTAAGATTCAGCAACCCCAAGAGTTTGACGTGATGGTGGAGACCTTTGGGACCGATGCTTGGTTGCGAGTTCCCGAAGAGGTAGTGGAAAAAGACCCTCGATGGCAGACCTTGAGTATCAGCGGCATTATCAAAGCGCGATGGGATGGTGTGAATCTCAAGCTTGCTCCCATGCAACCGGAAATGATACTTCAGGAAGAAGAAATTGAAGCAGGGCTTAAGAGTGGAAAGGATTGCTGTGCCGTGTGTCAGTTTTTCAGTGGTAGATTTTGTGAATCTCCTGATAGTCCTTTGTTTGAGCGGAGGGTTGATCCCTTGGCAATCTGTGATCAATTTCAATCTAAAGTCCAGGATTTGTCAACTCTTGACACTGACCTTCTGTTGGCAGAGGAAGTTGATTACTAGCAGGAGCGCTCTCCTACTCAATATCTCCGAGATTTTCCCGAGCTTATCCATTTAAAAAAGGCGGCACCCAGATTCGAACTGGGGATAAAGGCTTTGCAGGCCCCTGCCTTACCACTTGGCTATGCCGCCACTAGTTTCTTATTATATCATACTATTTCTGTTTAATTACCCATATTACAAATTTTTCCGCGTCCAGTGCGTCCCCTTTCTCCGGTGCTGACCTAGTCAACGAAGACGCAAAGAACGCTTA
>NZ_JAAHGN010000041.1:0-17190 GCF_010672485.1 Moorena sp. SIO2C4
TTGCGGTGCGACCCAAGGGCGATTTACTCGCCCTAGGAGGCGCGCACCGGAAGGGACTTTGAAGGTCTTATTCCCCCCAGAATTGGGGGGTTAGGGGGGCAAAACCATACCCAGAATAAGCAACGCCACGTCTTTAATGGTTTTCAGAGATTTATCTCTTGTTTCTAAAATCTAAATAATTGCTGCGGTCGCAAACAGTCCCTGAAAGCAAGCAGCAATATAGGCTATTTTAGCAGAATAAATCGGAATCATCGGCACCTGAGCCCCTGCAATAATGCGGGCATTACCCATGTTTTGATTTTCCGCTACCTGAATTTCTCCAAGCTTATTTAGCAACAGAGAATAGGTGGATTGGGACACATCAAGTTGCCGTTCTAACTCGCGCTGCTGTTGTTCCAGTCTAGGGAGATCGTTAAGTCTTTTTCGGTAAGCGGTTTGGGCATTGACTAAGGCTTTTGTCTGATTAGCCAAACCTAAACGAGCTGCTTCTAATTCTACTAGCTCTTTAGTAAGCATTCAGCCGTCAGCCGTCAGCCGTGAGCTAAAGGCTCAAGCTGCTTGAGGTGCTTTTTGGCACAGGCTTTGGCCTTGGCCTTTTGGCCTTTTGGCCACGCTACGCGAACGGCCACGCGTGCGCGTTTGGCCACGCTGTGCGAACGACGCTGGGACTTCACTCAGCATTATTCCAATGCTTACTTGTTGTCTTGATGCAATAGCGAGTGGGGGAAACCCCCAAGACCGCGCTGCATCGCTTATTCAAAAGCTGAGAGCTGAGAGCTGAGAGCTGAGAGCTGAGAGCTGAGAGCTGAGAGCTGAGAGCTGAATACTTACGCTCTTTAGTCAGGTCTTGTTGTAACTCTCCTAGTTTAAAAAGCTGGCTAGCAGGTTTCGGCTTAGCATTAGAAACCTGTTTTACTCGCTGGTTTAGGATACCTTTTAGGCTGGCTACCTTACTTTCTAACTTAGCAATTGTGGGATGGGTGGATTGGAAACGGTTACGCTCTAGGGCCAGTTCGACTTCCACTTGGCGCAATTCTTGGAGTGCCTCCTGCACCTCAGGAGACTGTTTAAGAGCTGTAAGAGCTACAGCTTGTTTGGAGTTCATGCCCAATCGTTTTTGGAGCGATTCGTACTGGGCATTGACATCAGCCATTTTAGACTGATTTTGAGCAATTTCCTTTTGCAAATCTGTCAGGACTTCGATAGCTGAGCGAGCTTCTGCGTCTAAAGATATCACTTGATTTTCTTGTTTGAACTGACGCAAAGCTGCTTCTGTTTTACTAACAGTAGCTTCTGCTTGAGGTAACTGTTTCTCAATAAACTTCCGAGCAGCTACAGCTTCAGCCCGTTGAAAATCTAAGTGATTTTCTAAATAGATAGTCATTAGTTGATTAACAACTGCTGCTGCTTCTTTAGGGTCTTGAGATTGGTAAGATACTTCCAGAAGATCAGTTTTCCGAATATTGGTAACACTGACATTGTGCAAAAAGTCTTTAATTGCTAAAGGTTGCCCCTGATTATCTTTAAGATTTAGTGCGGTGATTGTCTTTTGAGCCAGAGGCTCAGACATCATGATGTTGGCTTCTGTATCTAGAGGATTACTTTGGTCTACCAGAGGTTGTAAAATACCGATTTCTTTACCTACCTCGGTAACTGAAGACGTGGTATTAAGCCGCTTAAATAACAGCAATCCTTGGGCTACATATACCGGCTTTTGCAATGATGCCACCAGAGACATAATCACAGAAACTGATACAAAAATACCGGAAGCTGGTAGCCAACGTCGCTTCAGGATCCACCAATATTGTTCAAACCTTGAGGATTCAGGAGATTCCATAAATAGCTCAAGAAAAAATTGTTTAAGTACCTGATGCTTATTTAGGGATATCCTAGCCCAACCAATAGTCTCAATTGTGCCAATACGCCAATTTGAGTACTGTTTGTTGAAGGTTGGCTGGTTGAAGGTTGAATGTTGAAGGTTGAAGGTTGAATGTTGAAGGTTGAAGGTTTAATCGGGTTAATCGAGTTAAAGGTTGAACGCGATCGCGTGGCCTTTTGGCCAAGGTTGAAGGTTGAAGGGTTAATCGGCTTGATGGTTGGCTGGTTGAAGGGTTAATCGGCTTGATGGTTGGCTGGTTGAAGGGTTAATTGGGTTGGCTGGTTGAAGGGTTAATTGGGTTGATGCTTGAATGTTGGCTGTTCGCTGTCAACTTTAAACCTACCCTACTTCAGAGGCCAAAGGCAAACAACCACATAACCTACCCTACACCGAACGCCAAAGGCGAACAACTAAATAACCTTGGCCAATAGGCCATGCGATCGCGTTCAACCAGCCAACCTTGGCCAAAAGGCCACGCGATCGCGTTCAACCAGCCAACCTTGGCCAAAAGGCCACGCGATCGCGTTCAACCAGCCAACCTTGGCCAAAAGGCCACGCGATCGCGTTCAACCAGCCAACCTTCAACCAAATAACCTTCAACCTTCAACCAAATAACCTTCAACCAAATAACCTTCAACCTTCAACCAAATAACCTTCAACCTTCAACCAGCTAACCTTCAACCTTCAACCTTCAACCTTCAACCCGATTAACCCGATTAAACCTTCAACAAACTGTAATAGTATTTCCAATAGGCTGAAAAATTGCCGGATTTGACGAGATTCTTACCATAGCACCTGTTTGTATGTCCCAGCACTATTACATTTCTCCCCGGTTTATCGATAAACTGGCAGTTCACATCACTAAAAACTTCCTTGACATACCCCATGTCCGTGTGCCTCTAATTTTGGGAATTCATGGACGGAAGGGGGAGGGTAAGTCCTTTCAGTGTGAGCTTGTGTTCGAGCGCATGGGAATTGAAGCGGTTCATATGTCTTCTGGTGAGCTAGAAAGCCCAGATGCTGGGGATCCAGCCCGTCTGATCCGCTTGCGCTACCGAGAAACGGCTGAAATGATCCGAGTCAAGGGTAAGATGTGTGTGCTGATGATTAATGACTTGGATGCTGGGGCGGGACGGTTCGATGAACGAACCCAATATACGGTAAATACCCAGCTGGTGCATGGGACTTTGATGAACATTGCTGATAATCCTACCAATGTCCAACTTCCAGGGAGTTATGACTCACAACCGATCCACCGAGTACCGATTATTGTCACTGGTAATGATTTTTCTACTCTGTATGCGCCCTTGACTCGGGATGGTCGGATGAGCAAATTCTACTGGGAGCCCAACCGAGAAGACCGGATTGGTATTGTTAGTGGTATCTTTCACGGAGATGGACTCTCTAGCGGGGAGATTGAACAACTGATTGATACCTTCGACAATCAAGCGATTGATTTCTTCAGTGCTTTGCGATCGCGTATTTACGATGAACAAATCCGTAAGTTTATTTATGATATTGGTATAGACCGAGTTTCTTCTCGTGTAGTCAACAGTAAGCAAGGACCGCCCAAATTTGAAACACCAAACTTTAGCATCTCCCGCTTAATTGAGTTTGGAGAACTGATTAAAGCTGAGCAGCAACGGTTGGAGCTCAGCGGACTAGCTAGGGAGTACAATCAAGTCCCCTCCCTGACGAGCCCAGCAAGTAATACAAATACTAATACAAATAGTAATTCTCATATCCCAACCCCTGACCAACCTCAAGCAAACCACAAGGCACCTCTATCCAATCCAGTCATCAGTGAGTCAACTAGCCCTAAGGTCGCCAACGGGTTAAATCAATGTCAGATAGGACAGCACAACGGTAGCAAAAAGCCCTTAGATCTAGGATTAGATCTAGAAACCCAAGAGCAGATTGGAGAGCTTTTGGCTCAAGGTTACCGCCTAACCCTAGAATACGGCAATGAGCGTCGCGTTAAGAATAATGCTTGGAAAAGTGGGAATCCATTACCAGAAAACAATGTATCGGAAGCGATCGCAGCTTTGACAGAACGCTTAGGGGAGCATAAGGGTGAGTATGTGCGCCTAATTGGTATCGACACCAAAGCCAAGCGGCGGGTTATCGAAAAGATTATCCAACGTCCTTGATATCTTTACGTAAGCATTCAGCTATCAGCTATCAGCTATCAGCTGATGGGTAAATCCCTAGACTTTCAATTCTCATTAATCTGGAACTATAGCAATTCTATATCCCATAAGGTACAAATTGATCCCCCTAAATCCCCCTTAATAAGGGCGACTTTGAGGTTGATAATTCTACCTCATAACTGCGATAAACGCTATATTAAATTCTCCCTTTTGAAGTTTATTTTCAGCTGACGGCTGACAGCTGACGGCTGACAGCTGACGGCTGACAGCTGACGGCTGACAGCTGACATCTTTACAATTAACCAATCCACAATTTTAACATGACTAATGACAATAACTTGATTTACTCCTACCCACCCCTAAAAGCTGGAACTTTACTCAAACGCTACAAACGCTTTCTTGCGGATATTGAACTGCCATCAGGGGAAATTATTACTGCTCACTGCGCCAACACTGGCCCAATGATCGGAGTATCAACCATTGGCTCTGCTGTACAAGTGTCCCATAGTGATAACCCAAAGCGGAAGTTACCATACACTTGGGAAATGATTCAGGTCAAGGACAATGAACCAACTTGGGTAGGGGTTAATACGGCTTTACCTAATCGAGTGATTAAGTTAGCGTTGGAACAAAAAGTGATTCCAGAATTAGCCGACAGCTACAGCGAAATCCGCCCTGAGGTGCGTTACGGAAAAGAAAGGAAAAGCCGCGTAGATTTTTTACTGACTGGCTCAGATCGTCCGATTTATTTAGAAGTTAAAAGTGCTACCTTAGCTGAAGAGAATCGTGCTTTATTTCCTGATACAGTTACTACTCGTGGACAAAAACATTTGCAAGAACTGATGGCAGTACTTCCCGAAGCACGAGCGGTGATGCTTTATTTTATTAATCGTGCTGATTGTTTGCACTTTTATCCTGGTGATAACTATGACCCAGACTATGGTAAACTCTTAAGGGAAGCAGTTAGCAAGGGTTTGGAAGTGTTGCCTTGTCGCTTTGAAATTACCCCGTCAGGAGTTCGCTATTTGGGGTTAGCAACCTTTGAGTGTTGAGGGTGTTAGTAGGTTATGTATAATTTGGAGTTGTTAATAAAATCCCTTAGGGAAAGGCAATAGGCAAGAGGCAATAGGCAATAGGCAATAGTGAAAAAATCTTGTGTACCTCATAGCTATTAGAAACGCTATAGAGGTGCGCTTGACCTTGGCGAATTAAATTCGCCAAGGTCAAGCGCACCTGTTGCTTTTTGGGCGAGTTGTCGCCCCCCCAGACTTGATCTAATTTAATTCTTGGGGTCTCGATTTTGGCTTGTTGTGAGTTGTGGGATTCCATGAAATCACATTATCTCTGCTTTTCTGTCTTTCCCCCTCTCCCAGTCTCCCATGCCACAATCGCCTCAGTTAAACCTTCTAAAGTATATTCAACTGCTTCTACATCTACCCTGCCTAGCAACTGGCGACAGCTTTCGGATGTTTGGGGACCAATCGAAGCGATACAGACATTGTCTAAAAGGGAATGGAGAGTTTTTAAGGGTGGAGATTGTTCGCCGTCGGCACTAGAGTAGGCTTGGTTAGTTTCCGTGGAAGAGTTAAAAGCTTGTTTGAGAAGTTTGTAAAAATTCTTGACGGTTTTAGAACTAGCAAAGGTAACAATATCTATTGCTCTCTGTTGCCAAGCATCTAAAATAGCAGGAGCCATGTAATCTGGACAACCAGACTCATAGGCAGCAACTTCTACTACTTGAGCACCTTTTTCCGTTAGTTCTTTTACTAATACTTCTCGCCCACCGGTTTCCACTCGGGGGAAAAGCACTTGTTTGTTAGTTAAAGACTCTGGAAAATGTTCCACCAAAGAATCAGCCACAAAGTTTGGTGGGATAAAGTCCGGTTGTAAATTGTGTTGTTTCAGACTCGCGGCAGTTTTCTTACCCACCACAGCAATCTTAATCCCGACTAAGGCACGGGCATCTTTGCCATTATCCAGTAATCGTTTAAAAAAGTAATCGACCCCATTGCTAGAGGTGAGAATCAACCAATCGAAGTTAGCGAGATTAGCGATCGCATAATCTAATCCAGCCCAACTGGAAGGAGGCGTAATCACCAAGGTGGGCATTTCGATAATAGTCGCTCCTTGTTGTGCCAGGAGCTGGTTAAATTTTTGGGATTGACTAGCGGAACGGGTAACTAAGACAGTTTTTCCAGTAAGCGCCTTAGTAGTTGCCGTTGCCCCTTGAACCTTGTCTTGATAACCTTCACTCTGCGACTGGTCTTGATCAGCTAATCCCATAGATGCCCTTAACCCCACTACTTCACCAACTACAATTACCACAGGAGAGAGGGAGATACCAAGGGTTTGGTTTACAATAGTGCTTAAAGTACCCAGCCAAACCTGTTGCTGGGGGCGTCCACCATTCCGAATCAGAGCAATGGGAGTCTGATGCGATCGCCCATAGCGTTGCAGCTGTTGGACAATTTCTGCTAGATGACGCCCTCCCATTAAAATCGCCAAGGTGTCAATTCTTGCTAGTGCTTCCCAATCTAGTTGCTCTGGCTGATGAGCAGTGACAACGGCAAAGCATTTGCTCAAAACTGAATCTGTTAAAGGAATTCCGGCTAGTAAGGGAGCGGCTAGGGCTGAGGAAATGCCTGGTATCACTTCAAACTGACACTCAGCAGCAATCAATGCCTGAATTTCTGAGCTAGAGCGCCCGAAAATAAACGGGTCACCACTTTTTAGCCTTACGACTTGCTTGCCTTGTCGGCATTGGTCTACTAGTAGTTGGTTAATCCTAGCTTGGGGTGTAGAAGGGCGTCCACCCCGTTTCCCTACATGGAACAGTTGACAATCACAGGGCACCAGTTGCAATAAAAGGGAATCTACGAGAGCATCATAGACCAACACTTGAGCTTGAGTCAGCAGTTGTTGCCCCCTTACGGTTAAGTAGTTAACATCTCCTGGACCAGCACCTACGATGTAAATTTTTCCCTTTTTGTGATTAGTCATTCCTCTTGCTCAATCGGCACACTTATATCGAAAACTATTAGAAACTTAGCATCAGGCACCAGCTGTTTCAGGGTCTGCAAATAACCTTTGGCATCATAACAGTTGCGGAACCGAGCGAAAACGACTGGTGGCATCGGTGGTAATAGCCTAATCATGACCCATGGGTATAGGCTTGGACTATCGGACATAATATGAAGTTATCTCCTTTACTTTAAGGGGTACCCAGAGCCAGCCTTCGCCCTTGCAAGTACGTCAGGCTGGCTCTTCCCGTGGATTTGAATGTCCACGGTTTCATTGTAACATAAAAATCTGCATATTATAGCATATTTTAAAAACTTTTGTAACAAATTATTGAAAGAGTCGGCAGAGGTACAGTTTGATCGAATTGGGAAGTTTGTTCGGGTAGCGTGGCCTACGGCCAGGGGAAAAGAATACCCCATCCTCCAAAATCAGAAGCGTTTAGATGGAGGGGAACAGGAATGGAACCAAGTTGACTTATAAATTTGTCTGTTATAGTACTTAGTTCCCATGATAGGAATGCAGACATTGCTAATACCGAAAATATTCAAGCTCCGATAATACCCAGTTTCTCTGATGAATTTATTTGTCCCGGTAAACCCAGTTACCAGTCTTAAAAACAATGTTATAAACAACGCAAAGTAGCGGATTATCTATTGAGGATTTCGGCTCTAATGGCAATATATTGGTGCATCTCATATTTGTAAAAAAGAAGGGGAGTGTGGGGCCTGGGCGCGGGGAGTGTGGGAAGTGTGGGAATTTTCGCGGGAATTTTTGCCTAATTCCAAAAGCGATGCAGCGCGGTCTTACAGATAAATAGTTGACTTGTGATTGTGATCCGTGTTAAATTCAGCCGGTTGATCATTCAGGAGGGCAATCACTTTGTTGATAAGCAATCAATAGCTCCAGAGAAAACCGAAGGAAGACCCAACCCAAAAAACCGATCCGGGATGCAAACCCCATCCAACATGGGGGCGTCTACCTCCCAGTAGCAATTGATAGTGATGGGATATCCGTGCCACCCACGCTCTTGCACGTTCGCATTCTTAGAACCGATAGCACAGAGGAAAACCGTGGAGCCCGCATTGGTAAATGAGAATGCCGTCAGTCAGATATTGTTTGATAACCAAAAAGAGAGCAAAAAGAAATGACGAATAGAATCGGCCAAGCAAAACAAATAGTAGCAGCGTTTATCCTGGGTATGTTACTGCTATTCACCGAAGGGTGTGCGGTAGAGGGCGACTTCTCCGGATCCCTAATTCCGGGCGACTCCTCCCGACCCCTAATTCCGGTGAGTTCGTTACACCTGGAGAACGGTAAATACGAATATGTCGATAGAGGTTTTAATCCCCCAGTAAGTAGCATAGATTTCTTTTCAAATTCCAGCATAACCATAACGAGCGAAGATGGATGTGCCGATCAACTTTACACAATCAATGCCACCCTGGGAGGAATGCCACTCATCCCCCAAGGGCTAACAACAATACAATGTGGAATACCAAAGGTATTAGGACAAGATCTAAGCATCCCCCTCAATACAGGCAAAGTAGCCCTCAGTATAGGTAAACCAGGCCTAAGAATTACAGTACAGAGCAATAAAGGCAAAGATGAGGATATAAAAATCATCGAACAAAGTCACTATATCCTACACTGACCTTGACGGGAGCATCCCATTTTGGAAAAAAGGGGAAACTTATTGGCGATTATAACTCGCCAATAATAACCTAACTTAGATATTTTCTTGCTCCGAGTCGAAAGAAATATCTAGGGCATGTCGTCAGTTAAGCCAGATGACGGAAGCGGCGAGATGAATGGCTCCGATGAAAATTGCGAGCTGTTTTATCATAGGGAGTTGCATTTTTCGACGCCATGTGGTAATTAATTCTCAGAACTGAACTTCTGATCACTGGTAATTACCCCCGTGTAAAGGCGGGTCCAAAGGAGCATCGCTTCTAGTTTCCCCCGATCACTGGGAAAACCCACTGGAGAAAGGTTTTAGGGGGTGAGGTTTTATTCGTATGAAATCAAAAACGCCTAATATCTGGACGGTAGAAGGGGTAATGCGATCGCGCTTCTTTGAAGGAGTATTATTTACATCGGGCAAACCAAGTTTTTCGACTTTTCTTTTTCCTTAGTTAACGGCTGATAGGTCTTGTGAGCATAGGGCTCATATCCCTCAAAACCTGAATAAGTCATCTTACACAATAACCGAGACTTGAGCGGAGAAGGAGGTAAATTTACCGTAAGCATTCAGCAGTCAGCCGTCAGCCGTCAGCCGTCAGCCATTCGCTACGCGAACAGTAGTGTGGCCATAAGCCATAAGCCATAAGCCTTTAGCTGATAGCTGATAGCTGATAGCTGATAGCTGATAGCTGATAGCTGATAGCTGATAGCTGATAGCTGATAGCTGATAGCTGATAGCTGATAGCTGATAGCTGATAGCTGAATGCTTACAATTTACCTTTGCTACTTTCACTTCTACTAAACCTGGATCATGCCTTAAAATATCAAGTAGATCCTGTGACAAGTAGCGGGGACAATACCCTAGGTGATAATGATCTTTTGTGGTTAAAGCTAAAGCCTTATTGTCATAAGAATTATGAAACTCGTGACATAACCACAAAGGATCACCGACTTGTAGCTGTTTTATGCGCTCCATAGAACACTCTGGTAAGTGACGCAAACCATGTACTAGAAAACAAAGGTGGTATTTCCCGTCACTGTCGAGGTCTGGATAAGGGAAAACTTGAAAATTATCTGTTTGTCGATTTCCTTCGCTCCTTCCTAAAAATTCCATCACATCAACACTCTCGGCTGATAACTTGAGCCGGTCTAGATGCTTTTGGTAATCTGGACGCGAGGGTGACATAACTCGGTTGGCAAAAAACGCAAACAACTCCGTCGAACGATAGGTCTTATCCCACTCTGGGAAAGACATTAGAGGCTCAAACCCAAATTTTTTTTGCGCTTCCTTTGCACCTTCTATATAAACAAAAGTGTAATTTTTTCCATTAAATGTCAATCGACCCACTGGGTTCCACGATCGACTTTCATGATCTTGCCAAGCTAAAAATAAAGTTTTTAGGGAAGTGATACTCATAAATTTAATAGACAAAGCAGTCTTTTTTTGTTGGTGAGCAAAATTTTCTTAGCAAAGTCAGATGCTTCTTTTGAGATCCGAAAATCTGGAAATGCCTGTAAAGTTGAATTTATCTGTTGCTCTGAAATTTGCTCAAGACGGTTGAGCCACTCCTGACTAGCTTTAGGATAGTGAGTATTAAGGTATTCAAAAAGTTCAAATGTTTTCAGAGGCTTTAGTGGGAGCTAGATAAATACCTGTTTGAGATGTCTTAGGAAGTACAAACCCCCAATTTTCATGATGACGATCACCATTACCAATCCACGCATCTAGCAACAAGTAGCCAACAAACAAATCTCTTGCATCTGTGAAACCATCAGGTACTATCCAATTAGGGGGGAAGTTAACAGATTTTTTTCTAATAGCCTCCATAACCACTTCAATTGTATGTTGATAGGCCTTTTGCGTAACCGAAGCGGGATAATCGGGATTAATGCCACTAAGTACTTCATTAACGCGCGTGACAAAGACCCGGTGGGGCTTGCGCCATTAGCAAATACTCTTAATGGCCAAAGCTAAAACGACCGCCAGAAGTAGCCGAGGTGACTGGCTATTCCTGGCGGTGGATTCGGGTCATCGCTAACCGCTACAACAATTTTGGAGTTGCTGGAGTGGGAGACCAACGCCATCACAACTCAGGTGCATTACCAATGCTTGATCAGGTGCAACAAGCTCAACTTTGACAATTCTGTACCCTTTTTTGTTGGTCACGTTGGTCACAAATGTACTGCAATGAACGAACACCAAAGTCACCAGTTATCACCTTAACTCCACCTGCTGGTGCCCACTGATTAATAAAGTTGCTAATTCCGGCATTGGTAACATTAAAGCTGCCATCACCATTGGAAAAAGCCACAGGTATACTACCCCAACCTGGAGCTTGTCGTACCAGGGCTATATCAGTGCGACCATCGCAGTTAAAGTTGCCAGTTATCACCTTAACTCCACCTGTGGGTGCCCACTTATCAATAAAGTTGCTAATTCCGGCATTGGTAACATTAAAGCTGCCATCACCATTGGAAAAAGCCACAGGTATACTACCCCAACCTGGAGCTTGTCGTACCAGGGCGATATCAGTGCGACCATTGCCGTTAAAGTCACCAGTTATCACCTTAACTCCACCTGCTGGTGCCCACTGATTAATAAAGTTGCCAATTCCGACATTGGTAACATTAAAGCTGCCATCACCATTGGAAAAAGCCACAGGTATACTACCCCAACCTGGAGCTTGTCGTACCAGGGCTATATCAGTGCGACCATTGCCGTTAAAGTCGCCAGTTAAAACCTTAACTCCACCTGTGGGTGCCCACTGATCAATAAAGTTGCTAATTCCGGCATTGGTAACATTAAAGCTGCCATCACCATTGGAAAAAGCCACAGGTATACTACCCCAACCTGGAGCTTGTCGTACCAGGGCTATATCAGTGCGACCATTGCCGTTAAAGTCACCAGTTAAAACCTTAACTCCACCTGTGGGTGCCCACTTATCAATAAAGTTGCTAATTCCGGCATTGGTAACATTAAAGCTGCCATCACCATTGGAAAAAGCCACAGGTATACTACCCCAACCTGGAGCTTGTCGTACCAGGGCGATATCGGTGCGACTATCCCCGTTAAAGTCGCCAGTTAAAACCTTAACTCCACCTGTGGGTGCCCACTTATCAATAAAGTTGCTAATTCCGGCATTGGTAACATTAAAGCTACCATCACCTTCGGCAAAAGCCACAGGTATACTACCCCAACCTGGAGCTTGTCTTACCAGGGCGATATCGGTGCGACTATCCCCGTTAAAGTCGCCAGTTAAAACCTTAACTCCACCTGTGGGTGCCCACTTATCAATAAAGTTGCTAATTCCGGCATTGGTAACATTAAAGCTACCATCACCTTCGGCAAAAGCCACAGGTATACTACCCCAACCTGGAGCTTGTCTTACCAGGGCTATATCGGAATAAGCTTGAGCTGGTTTAGCCATTAAAGTAAAGGCTAGGGTTATAGTACAAATAATTGTACTTAGACGCCTTACCCAGGTTTTCATGTTATTCACCTTTTAGTTTTGAAATGTTGGTTCTTAAATACTTACTAAGCCAAACTAACAATTAAATGGAATAGAGGCAAGGTAGCTGATTCGATCAGTCGGGTGCTAGAGCGTCCAGTGGCTCTTTCCTACTCCCCAACAGTTGCAGCCAGCCGGAAGACTATGGCAATTCCATGATTAACCAATTGTCAACCGCACCTTTGAGAATATTGAATAGTTGGAGCAGGTAATTTTCGCTGTTGTGTTTTACTCAAGCACTGCGACTTTATTCGTGGTCTGACCCATTTTTATTGGTGCCAGGCAGCTGAGGGGGTGATATAATTTCCGGTTGAATACTTACACTTTGGCCAAAGCAAGGCAGAGGGTACCCACCCCTAACCCCTCCCAGGAGGGGAATGGCAGAAGGCAGAAGTAAAGGAGTAAGGTTTTAAGAGTAATGGTGTTTTATAACTAATTATCCGGACATGATATGACATGAGCCCCAAAAAGCTTACTCTATAAGGCTTTGATGCCAATGGGCTCATGGAAGATACAGTCCCAAATTAACCCTTAATTAATTTTATGGAAGCTAAAACCCTTATAACATAGTCCAAAGTCAGCCCAAAACAGAATGTATATTTCAGGTGCGACCCGTGGCGAATTTAATTCGACGACTGTAAGCGCACCTGAAGTCAATTATGGCCTGAACTCCTTACTGGGTAATAATTTCAGCTGGCATGTCACCCCCCCAGCGCCCCGTCAGGTACAATAGCATTGCGAAACTCATCATACCTATCTGATAATTCTTCCTCCTTTTCAGTAAGGATATCTATTGCTTCCTCTTCGTCTTCGCTCAACTCTTCTAAGGGTATGGCCGCTAGTAGCGTTCGCTCTTCTAGTACTCCAATCATTCCGAACAATTGATCGCGATAAGCGTCAAAAAAATCTACATCATATAGGTTAGCTAGAACAGCAGCCCGCCGCTTTTTCCCTTTCTTCCTTGCTTTCTTGATCTTCTTTCGCTGCTTTTGAGAGCGATGGTATTTATCATCCCCCATCCCAGAGTGAACGGGAAACTCTCCTTTCACTTCTTGGTAAATGAATGGTAAATCACAAAAGAAAAACTCTTTCTCGTCCTGACCTAGGCGATATCCAGACATCTGAATGATACAATCAGCGGTAAGCATTTGCTCTTCTACGTTTGATACTATTGAGACTATGAAACAAGTGATGGGTGCATCTCATTTTTGCTGTTTGACACCGTGGTGCGTTACGGGGCGGGCTATCCAAACCCTGGCTACGAGGCAGAAAATGAGGCCCCCCTAACGCACCCTACGCAACTTTTTTACAAATATGAGATGCACCCCAAGTAATCGCATCCAAATGGGTGCGATGCACTGGTCTTTGTTGATTAACATTGGTAAAGGTCTAATGCTAGTTGGACATCCAGTAACTCACATCCTGGGTTAATCGGTACAGTTACTTTGCATTTATAGCGTTTCTCTTAGCTATGAGGTACACATTATTTTTTACCTCTTCCCTCTTCCCTCTTCCCTCTTCCCTGCTCCGAAGTCCCTGCTCCCTAAAAACCATAACTTTGTACCTCATGGGTATAAGACTTGCTATATACTACTACTCAAACCTAGAAATAGCATCTCCGACAACTTTTACAAACTCATAGGTTGACTCATAAGGCAAAACATTACGACCAGGAATTTTACGACCTTCACCTTGAGGAAGATGCTTGATATACTGAGCTAGTCGGTCTTCTGGTGTTTCAGATTTTCCCAGCTTACTAATACTTGAAGCTTGCTCTCCTACTACTACTAGGGTAGGTTGAGAAGTATTAGCGATCGCTTGTTGATAGTTTTGTCGCCAAAAGCCAGCCAAAAAAGAAAAAACTGCGTAGCGGCTAGCTGGATTAATTGCTCCCTTTTGGAGATTATCTAACCATTGGTTATCTACTGTAGAACTCTCAGCAAACAGTTTATCTTCCGAAAACTTTTGTAGGAATTGACGGCGACGAGCATAACGAAAGAAGACACTACCTAAAGGAGATTCGAGGAGATTCCAAGCAACTCGCTGCTGCCAGTATTGAGTTTCTGCTGTCATCAGAGACCAAGACGGAGGACATGAGAGTACTAACCCTTGAATATAATTTGGTTCAGTTTGCTTTTGGATCAAGGTAAGTGCCACAGGTAATAAAGCCCCTTGCACTAGCAGAATCACCGGTTTTTTGACTACAGTTGTTAAAAAATATTGTAACTGGTCAGCCCAATCGATCGGGTAGTAAGCAAGAGGGGGCATTTCGCTTTCGCCACATCCTAGCAAGTCGGGATTATAAATTAGATGACCATGGCCAGTATTCAACCACTCCTGGCAAAAGCGATGCCAAAAAAAGCGTGATAGTCCAACACCGATAGGATGGACTAATAGTAGAGGAGTTTTCGTCTTAGCACTTTCATCTGTTGGGGTATAGACTTCATAGGCACAACGGTAATTATGCCAAGTGTAGAATTCTTCTTTATGTAAGGATGTTTGCCAATTATCTGTATTGGGCGAACTGGAAGTAGAAGAGTTCAATGCCATCTCAAATCCATCAAAAGTATTGTGGGTATTATATAGCAATTCTACGACTTGTGAGGTACAATTTTCTGTTTTTTAGGGACTTCGGAGCAGGGACTTCGGAGCAGGTAAGAGGGAAAAGGGAAGAGGGAAGAGGTAAAAAATAATGTGTACCTCATGAGTCATAGAAACGCTATAGTATGTTGTTATCTGCTCAAGATCTGAGTCTAATGGGACTAGGGAAGACTTTTGAAAAGGACAGCATGGGTGGCATGGGAGTCGCAATCACCGACACTCAATTTGCCAGAGAAAGTAAGGCAAAAAAAAGATCGCACTCCCAATACTCAGAATGCGATCGCGTAGCGTGGCCTACGGCCAATCGCATTTCTAGGGATCTGACTTCCCATCTCCCCACCCTTCCCAGCCTTGCAACACTCCCTATTCCTCTGGCTCCATCGGTAGAGTTATATCGAAAATAATTAGAAACTTAGCATCAGGCACCAGCTGTTTCAGGGTCTGCAAATAACCTTTGGCATCACAACAGTTGCGGAACCGAGCGAAAACGACTGGTGGCATCGGTGGTAATAGCCGAACCATGACCCATGGGTATAGGCTTGGACGATAGGACATAATATGAAGTTATCTCCTTTACTTTAAGGGGTAGCCAGAGCCAGCCTTCGCCCTACCAAGATCGTCAGGCTGGCTCTTCCCGTGGATTTTATTGTCCACGGTTTCATTGTAACATAAAAAATTTAATATTATAGCATATTTTGAAAAGTTTTGTAAAAAATTATTGAGAGAGTCGGGAGAGGTACAGTTTGATCGCATTGGGGAGTTTGTTCGCGTAGCGTGGCCTACGGCCAGGGGAAAAGAATACCCCATCCTCCAAAATCAGAAACGTTTATATGGAGGGGAACAGGAATGGAACCAAGTTGACTTATATATTCACCTGTTATAGTACCTAGTTTCCATGATAGGAATGCAGATATTGCTAATACCGAAAAAATCATAGCTCCGATAATCCCCATATGAAGTTTTATATGAGGTTTTCTATGGGGTATATCAGGTTTTCTATGGGGTATATGAGGTTTTCTATGGCGTATATGAGGTTTTACATGAGGTTTTCTATGGGGTATATGAGGTTTTCTATGAGATTTTATATGAGATTTTATATGAGGTTTTCTATGGGGTTTATGAGATTTTATATGAGGTTTATTAGTTTAAAAATGACTTATTATATTAAAAGTTAAATACTAGATGGCGGTTGGCAATTCAGTTAGGTACAAAGTTCTGGGTTTTTATGGAACAGGTCTGAGGGGGAACATGAGCCCCAAAAAGCAAACTATATATATAAGGATTTGATGCCAATGGGCTCATGGAAGATACAGTCGAAAATTAACCCTCAAGTCATTGTTTTGATGCAGTCGCTCATGGGGGAAACCCCCTGTTCCCTTGCTGCATCGCTTTCTGGAAGCTCAAACCCTTATAACTACGTCCAAAGGAGCGCCCAAAACAGAATGTATATTTTTGTAACTTATGGGCTTAAATTATTATCTAGTAAGGATTTGAGCTTGTATGTTACCCTCCAGGGAACAGGGAAAACAATCCTGTGTACCTGATAGTTATGCAAACCGCCTTAGTAATATAGCTGTGGAAACTATATCCCGAAAATCAATCAGAGAGATCAATGAAAATTAAACAATTAATGCTAGAGAACCCTCCAGTAAAAGGGGAATGGACTAAGACTCAATTAATCGACTATCTGAAGGCAGCACTTTTGCTAGAATACACAACAATTCCACCATATCTTCTGGCATTTTGGTCTCTCAAAAGGGGTAGTAATTATAACGATCCTGGTCATATTTACACAGCGCTGAGAAATCACATTCAGCAGGAAGAAATGCTGCATATGGGATTGGTTTGTAATCTTATTGTAGGTTTGTGCGGAACGGTTGATTTAACCTCACCTGGCTGTCATCCAACATATCCGACTTCACTAGTATTCGGCCCGCCAGAGCAAGGCAATGAAAGTGCTTTTCTAGTTTCACTCAGGGGTTATTCAGAGGAAGCGTTGCAGGGATTCCTAAATATTGAGTATCCTAAAGGTGATCTAATTCCGATAGGAAATGATCCTGATCCCATGGCGAAAATTTCAGGAAAGCAGCTACAGCTTGCACAACAAAATGCTGACACAATAGGAGAATTCTACGAAATAATTAAGGAGGCATTTAAAGAGCTGTTCGATAATAAATTAATCAAAGAACTTAATCCTGAAAACCAATTAGAGCACTTCTTTGATAAAAAAAAGATAACAAGACTCAGCAAGATACAAACCAAGCAAGACGTTATAAACGCCATAGATCTTATAACAAGACAAGGTGAAGGAGCTGAAGGCAGCCTGATTGATACAGGACCAGACGATCTT
>NZ_JAAHGN010000410.1:0-6263 GCF_010672485.1 Moorena sp. SIO2C4
TGTCCAAAGTCAGCCCAAAACAGAATGTATATTTTAGGTGCGCTTGACCGTGGCGAATTTAATTCGCCACGGTCAAGCGCACCTGAAGTAACTTATGGGCTGAAATTATTATCCAGTAAGGATTTCAGCTTGTATGTCACCCCCCCAGCGTGAGTAGGGAAAGTGCATCATTTCATAAGTAGGTCGTGCAAGAAAAAAGGAGGTATGTTACAAATTCTAAAGTGTTGCCGAAGAAAGGAGTCAGAGGTATGGGAGCCAGACTGAGAGTGTTTCTCACCCAAGAAGAAGAAAGAACGCTCACCGGAGTTGAGGAGGGCCACCACCGTCAGTTAACGATTCAAAGATTGGCCGTAGGCCACGCTACGCGATCGAGCAGAAGCGGTTCATTTAAGTCATCAAGGCGCTTTATGTTGAACAGATTTCCACTCACCTGCACTCGACAGCTAAAACGGTTAGGAAGACACGCTTTCGCCTGGAAAACGAAAAGGTAGGGTATACTACAGATTTTACATAGTTTTAACGTCGTTATGCTTAAGGGTACGCCCCCATGAAAGAAACAACCCCAGCAGCAATGCCTCCCTGTTTTAACAAAGGTGAGTGTAAGTTCGATGATTTATTGAGGAATTAGCCGAAGAAAAGAGAGTAAGGAAACTACATAGAGGGATTATTGGGAGAAAGTCAACGAAAAAATCTATCTCAGATAGCGAGAGACTCCGTAGAGGTAACTTACCACAGAATACACCATTTTCTGACCGAAGCACCTTGGGAGGCAGAGCAAATAAATGGACGTCGTTTAGAGCTGATTTCTAAAGGTAGTCTAAAGAAATGGACTACAACTGTGGTAGTCCTTGTAGATTATTACCTGGACTTCCTCTGGCATTTCTCCATGAGCCGCTTACCTAAGATTGCTAACCCCCATCGCCCAAACTATCCTAGTGACCTCAGTGATGCGGAATGGAGCATCATTGAACCCTACTTACCGAGTCCTAAAGGGTTCGGTCATCCCAGAACGGTTAATCTTCGTGAGATTCTTAACGGGATATTTTACGTACAACGCACGGGCTGTCAATGGGAAATGTTGCCTCATGATTTACCGCCCTATTCTACTGTCTATAAATACTTTCGCAAGTGGCAACCGCTTTGGCATATGGCAAGGGATTCATGACAAGTTACGAGGCCAGTTACGCACCGAATCAGGACGTGACGAACAATCAACGGTGGCGATAGCCGATTCTCAATCGGTGAAGACCACAGAAAAAAGGGGGATGTCTACGGCTATGACGGTGGCAAGAAGGTTAAAGGCCGTAAACGCCATATCGTCGTAGATTCGCCAGGTTTGCTGATTGGTATGTTAGTGACCGAAGCAAACATGTCAGAGCGATTGGGAGCTGTTGTTGTTTTTAATGAGTCGAAAGAAGCTCTCTCCAAGTTGAAAGTGGTTTGGGTGGATCAAGGGTATTCGGGAAAGAATTTTGCCCATGCGGTCAAACAAGTGTGTGGTGAGTCAGTGCAAGTAGAAGTCATAGAACGCAAGTCAAAGGAGTTTAAGATATTGCCAAAGCGTTGGATCGTGGAACGCACGTTTGGGTGGTTGAATCGATTTCGCCGTTTGAGTAAGGACTATGAACAGTATACACAGATGAGTGAGGCGATGATTTCTGGTTCTCTCATTCGCCTGATGACAAAACGACTAGCAACAGTTTAAGGTTCTGTTTAGAAATCAGCTCTTAGAGGTGATGAACAAATGTACTCAAACCAAATTAGCCAGGGGATTTAGTCTGTCAACGGTAGGACGACTATTCCCAGGTAATTTCTGGTATTTGCTCGCAAAAGCTGTAAGTGTATCCATCTTTTCTGTGGACTCTTATCAGGTTTTTGACGTGCAAGCTTATTGCCTTTTTCCCCGGGACTGTGTAATTGAAAGAGTTACTTTTGCTTCTGGGGTTAACTCTTCCGAACTCCCCAGTCAGGAGGTTTTTGGCTATATCTCCACTACACCAACCTTTGTTCGCGCAGCGTGGCCTACGGCCAATCGGCTTTAATGGGTTGTGTCTGATGGGATAGCCATACTTGTTGAGTGCTGCTTTTTGCCTACCTCCTTGGCCAAAACAAGTTACTAACAGTGGTTGGTTTGTCCTTAACTGCAAGGCTTCAATATCTCCGACACAGGCGGCATCAATCCAATGCTCCTTAGGAAAGCCCAGCTTAGTCCGGTTGTACTTGGTCTGCGCACCCGTTCCAGCAACCACGGGCTTTATCTTTTGAAGTACTTTCACTAACTTATTATACATCTCCATAATACTATAAAATTCTAAAAATAGAGTATAATGGACGTAAATATCCATAGATAAGCGGAAACAATGAGTAATTATACTTGGGATTATATTCAAAAACATCCTAAACAAACCAAAGTATTATTAGGAATTGATTATGATCAATTAACAAAACTGATAAAACAAGGAAAGTTTGGTAGTGATAAACATGTAGTGATGGCCTAATCAAACCGACAAACATTGATTATAGTGATGAATAAAATTCCAAATAGCTCCTAAGTGATTTTCTAATTTTTTTGAAAATGACAAAGTTTTTCTTACCAGACGACTAATCCTTTGTCTTAAGGTATTATTTAATCTTTCAATATGATTAGTTTTAGCAGTTTTTTTTGCTACTGGTTTGTGACGTTTTTGTGGTATTACTGTTTTATAAGCTTCCCAAAAATCTGTATAACACACAGCACATTGTCAGCTGGAGGGAAAGACTGCCATAATTTTTTTGCCGAGTATCGAGTACGATCACCAATATAAACTCCAATTATTTCTCTAGTTTTTTGTTCGCGTAGCGTGGCCAACGGCCATCAATTGCCAACCAAATCCATTGGAGACGAAACCTTAGAGAGGGTCGCCTTATTTCATATAACTTAAAACTCTTACCCATAACCTGTCCCTATAAAGGCCGGAGATGAAACCTTAGAATAAAGGAGCCTTAATCAATAAGTTTTAACCCTTTTATGTATAGCCGAGCAACCAGAAAGGCTCCTTTATTCTTACGGTAACTTCAAACCACTCTCTTACGGTAACTTCAAATGCTGATTATCTTTATTGTTAACAAAAGACCACATTTCATCACATTCTATGGTAATTTTACATGCATGGTTTTTCGGACACCTTGATTTTTCGGGGAGTTTCGGCATATTTTTTATTAACATAATTTTGGAGCCATGTTTTTGAAACTCCAACTGATCGTGCAATGCCAGCTAAAGATATTTTTTCAAGCAAGAGGTCATCTATTATCTTTATTTTTTTTCGACAAGGGTATCGGCTTTTTTGTAGGATTTTTTATAAACTGCTTCTTACAGTTTTTACACAGGTATTTTGGCTTTTTATGATGAGTGCTGCCATTTTTAACTGTTCGCTCACAATTGCAGTAAGGGCAATTAGGTCGGGTTATTAAATCAGGTTTTGCATTCATTGTTTACCAGGAATTGTTTATCAAAAAAGCATTTTATTACTAATAAAAAAATAGCAGTTTCATAAGATTTATTCAATCAATATTTATAATAGATTATATAAGTATTGCTAATAAATTTACAGTCAACTGACTCTATTTTTGAGTAACAAATGTCTTATTTAGGCTAAAGTAAATGTTGTATCACTACATGTTTATCACCACCCTATTTTGAATAAAATGTACTTGACTTGAACCGAGTGAGTAGCTCTCGATTTTGGGTTCTTCCGAACCTGGTGTGCTGGATAAAACCCTGTAGCCCTAATCTGGTAATGGATGGCGAGATTTGAAGTCAGTTTTGAGCAGTTTTAGCCTAAAACACCGCGCAGCATAGGTTTGAGCGATCTTTTACAGACTAAGTTCCGAAGAACCCGATTTTGAGTCTAGACAACAACAAGGAAATCCAGGAGATTAGAGGAGAACCCTTTGAACGAGGCCAATCTTGATGTCCCAAGGTTTTGCTCCGATTACTTCTTCCTGGCCTTGCGCCACCACCAAAAAGCTCAAGGGAAGCATTATGGAAGAATTCATTGGCTTGGATGACCCACGAACGAAACGTCAACCTCAACATCTACTCATTGATATCCTGACAATAACGATACTGGCAGTCATAAGCGGCTCGGATTCCATGGTAGCAATAGAGACTTATGGCAAACGCAAGCAGAAGTGGTTAGAGACGTTTTTGGAGTTACCCTATGGGATTCCTTCCCATGAGACGTTTTCAAGAGTCTTGGCTCAGATCGACCCACAGCAGATGCGTGAATGTTTTTTATCGTGGGTTAGTCACTTGAGTAGAAAGCTTGCCATCAACCTGATCAGCATTGATGGTAAGACCTCGAGAGGTTCCTATGACCGAAATCAGGGAATCACAGCCTTACACACCATCACTGCATGGGCGAGTGAGCATCATCTGGTGTTAGCCCAACAAGCAGTGGAGCAGAAGTCCAATGAGATTACAGCTATCCCGGAACTATTACAGTTGCTAGATCTAACTGGAGCAATTATCACTATTGATGCGATGGGAGCACAAAAGAAGATAGCTGCCCAAATTGTGTCACAGGGTGGGGACTATGTTCTGATGCTCAAGGGTAATCAGGACAATCTTTACAAGGATGTCAAAGCCTTTTTCAAGCAAGCTCAAGCCTTCGATTGGCAAGGAATAGACTACAGCTACACCGAGACCACAGAGGCAGGCCATCATCCCATCGAACATCGTCAGGTTTGGGCAGTAGGTTTGGGCAGTGTCCATCAACCAATGTCCAGCGGTTTTGGGGTGCCCAACAGTGGAAAAGTTTCACGACAGTAGTCATGGTCAAACGAGAGCGACAACTGTGGAATAAAACAACCACACAGATCTGTTACTACATAACCAGTTTAGGAGCTTCGGCCTTAGTCTTGGCCGAAGCGATTCGCTCTCACTGGGGCATTGAAAATAGCTTGCATTGGGTGCTTGATATGACCTTCCATCAAGATGCTAGTCGGATTCGCACTGGACATGGGCCTGAGAATATGGCTGTATTACACCACTTGTGTATCAATTTACTCAACCAAGAACCCTCAAAACAGAGTCTGGCGATGAAACGCTATAGTGCTGCGTTAGATAATGACTATGCTCTGAGTGTTTTGTTGGGGCATGATGTTGTCTAGAGACTCCCAGAAATTGTTACTCCTTCAGAAGACAAAGGAGGAAAGCCTGATCAAGTTCATTACGGCCTATATTAATCACCCTTGAAGCCAGTCATAAATTTATAGCAGTCGCCAGGGCAGTTAGGACATGACAAAAGTCTCACACCCTTTGTAAGCGCAAGAGTTTGACTTCTGACAAATGACTTCTGACAAATGACTTCTGCTATAAATCAAAGGTGTGAAAATTGACTCTGGGTTTGGGATATAGCACCCTTGCCCATAAGTTAGGACATTTTTGAGGGCACCGGTCCGACCACTTCACCATTTTCTAGTCCTAACAAGCTCAAATAATGCTATATCTAGGAAGACTTAATTTAGCTGCGATTACCCTGGGGTTTATGGGTACAGCAAAAACAGCATCGAACTACAAACTGCTACAAAGATTCTTCCGAGACTTTGAGCTGGACTATACCAATCCTAAATGAATTTGGAGAAAAGAGTTCTGTAATGGGTTATAATTTAAAGTGTATTGGTGTAATGAATATATATTAATATTATGACCCTGGAAGAATTAATGGCCAGTAATCGGGATCCCATAGAACTCAAACGAGCAATAGCGATGAAGATGCGCCTTCAAGGTCTCAAGCATCGGGAAATTCAACCAGTATTGGGAGTTCAGTCAAGCTATATAAGTCGTTGGGAACGTCGCAATCGTGAGCAAGGAGTGAAAGGTTTAGAACTAGCCTATAAAGAGAGTTTAGGATATTTAAAGCACTCACAGTCAACAGAAGTAATCCAGCGGATTAAATCTAAAACCCAAACAACTGTATGGGAGGTAATGGACTACATCGAACAGAGTTATGGTGTAGTGTATTGCTCATTACAAAGCTATTACGAATTACTCAAAAAAGCTGGGATGAGTTGGCATAAAGGTAAAAAAGCGATGCAGAGGTGCGACCCGTGGCGAATTTAATTCGCCTACGGAAAACGCACCATTACGGTCTTGGGGGTTTCCCCCACTCGCTATTGCATCAAGACAAAGTCCCAGATAAAATAGCTCTGTGGTGGAGGAACAAAACCAGATGATCGCCGATTGGTTCCTCACCCATGATCAAGACATTAGTTAATCATGG
>NZ_JAAHGN010000411.1:0-6256 GCF_010672485.1 Moorena sp. SIO2C4
TGTGAACAGCTCGATGCCCAATCCGAACAATCCAAGGCTGGGCATTTGGGAGTCGCTCAAACAAACCATTTGTAGCACTGAGAATATCATCAGCCAGCTCAAACTGCCCAGTTTCAATGTCAATCGCTACGATTCTGCCATAATTGCCTGGTTCAACCAAAGGGCGTACTTGACTCTGATAGATGTAATCTCCACGCCTAGCAAATTCTTCTTTGCTATAGCGAGGTTGCCGAACTACCATTGGTTTGACCTCTGTTCAAGATTACCGCAGACCATGATTATAGCCTGAACTCAATGGAATAAGAATCCAAAGCACCTTCTCCCGGACCCTGAGTCCACCGTGAATCAGGTTTCCAAGCACCATTTTCTTCTTCCCGGCGGCGAGTGCGGACAGTAAGCTGATTACCTTCAAATGTCAGTAGATTATATTGCCAGGGATAACCGGTTACTAGTTCTTTGGTCGGTGCGCCAAAGGTGCCAGCACAAATTCTATCGAGTTTGCGCCCATCTTGGCTGAGGTCGTAACGGAAAAGACTGGTTTCAGCTTTGTGGATGTGTCCATGCAGGAAAAAGCGGAATCCAGCAACAGCTAGTTGTTCGATGAATCCTTGGTCGGTAATCCTATCGCTTCCGCTACTATTCAGGGCATGGTGCCAAACCGCTATTTTCAGGCAGTTGCGGTAGTCTGGGTTACGGCGAATCTCTTTCAGGGCGTTGGTCAGAGCACCTGAGTGAATGCTAGCACGGTCTTTGAAGTGGTGATCGAGTTGCCAAGCCGAGTTTAGTCCTAGGATCAGGAGGTTTTGGTCTGGGAGATGGTCGATAATCCCTTGCTGGTGATAGTCCAGGGCATAGGGTTGAGCTTTGATGGCTTGATAGAATTGGCTGAAGTGGGCAAAGCGTTGTTGGTATTTAGCGTCATCTCGGACTCGAATCACCTCTTCACTGACTTTGATGTAGTGACCGTCTTTTAGTTCACCGTCATATTCTTCGAGATCCCATAACTGATAAGCCTGCTTTGCTAGTGTCCAATTGAGGTCATGGTTACCGGGAACTAGAACAATTTGCTTCGGGTCTAGGGGGAAGTCTTGGCGGAGGTTGTGGAGAAACTGTTGTGCAGCCTGGTATTCTTCTGTAGTGGAATAATTGGCAATATCACCGGAGAGGATCAGAGCATCAAGGTTATCGATTTGAAGGTCTTGGTTGAGGTCTTGGGCGAGTTGGTTTGACCAACGGGTAGCTTGGTCAGGGGTGGTGATGTGGAGGTCGGAGAGGTGGAGGATGTATATGGTTTGAGTGGTAATAAATTTGGGAGGATCGGGTTTGGGAGTAGGTTTGGGACGATAGGTTGGGTTGTAGACTTGGCAGCGCTCTTGAATGGCTTTAATAGCTTTGATAGTGTACTGAACAGTATCTTTATCATTAGTTGCTGCCAATTCTTTCTTGTTCAGGAGATTAATCAGTTGAGGAATAGTGGCTTCTGTCCCGATGTTTTCCAGAGCAAATACCGCACTACTACGCACATTATAGTGCTCATCATCTAGCAATTTAATTAATGGCTCAATCGCGACTTCTGTGCCAATTTTTCCCAGAGCATCTGCCGCAATCCTACGCACATGATCGTGGTCATCATCCAGCAATTTAATTAAGGGGTCGATCGTGGCTTTTGTCCCGATTTTTCCCAGAGCAACTGCCGCACTACCATGCACCCAAGAGTCGTGATCATCGAGCAATTTAATTAAGGGGTCGATCGTGGCTTCTGTCCCGATTGTTCCTAGATAAAATGCCGCAGTACTACGCACCAAAGAGTCGTGATCATCGAGCAATTTAATTAAGGGGTCGATGGTGGCTTCTGTCCCGATTTTTCCTAGAGCATCTGCCGCACTTCTACGCACATCTGAGTCGTGATCATCGAGCAATTTAATTAAGGGGTCGATGGTGGCTTCTGTCCCGATTTTTCCCAGAGCAACTGCCGCACTACTACGCACATCTGAGTCGTGATCATCGAGCAATTTAATTAAGGGGTCGATGGTGGCTTCTATCCCGATTGCTCCCAGAGCAACTGCCGCACTACTACGCACATCTGAGTCGTGATCATCGAGCAATTTAATTAAGGGGTCGATGGTGGCTTTTGTCCCGATTTTTCCCAGAGCTTCTGCCGCACTACTACGCACATGATTGTGGTCATCATCGAGCAATTTAATTAAGGGGTCGATGGTGGCTTCTATCCCGATTGCTCCCAGAGCAACTGCCGCACTACTACGCACATGATTGTGGTCATCATCGAGCAATTTAATTAAGGGGTCGATGGTGGCTTCTGTCCCAATTTTTCCCAGAGCAACTGCCGCAGTACTACGCACCAAAGAGTCGTGATCATCCAGCAATTTAGTTAAGGCTTCGATGGTGGCTTCTGTCCCAATTTTTCCCAGAGCTTTTGCCGCAATACTACGCACATGATCGTGGTCATCATCCAGCAATCTAATTAAGGGGTCGATGGTGGCTTTTGTCCCGATTTTTCCCAGAGCAACTGCCGCACTAGTACGCACCAAAGAGTCGTGATCATCCAGCAATTTAGTTAAGGGTTCGATGGTGGCTTCTGTCCCGATTTTTCCCAGAGCATCTGCCGCACTAGTACGCACAAATGAGTTGGGATCATCCAGCAATTTAATTAAGGGGTTTATAGCGGCTTCTGTCCCGATTTCTCCCAGAGCATCTGCCGCACTAGTACGCACAGATGAGTGGTCATCATCCAGGCATTTAATTAAGGGGTCAATCGCCACTTCTGTCCCGATTTTTTCCAGAGATTTTGCCACACTAGTACGCACAGATGAGTCGTCATAATCCAGGCATTTACTTAGTTCAGGTATCGCTCTATCTGATTCAGTTATTCCCAACAGCTCAACCTTAAGTAACTTCGGAACCTCTAACCCAGCCACCAACCCGACAGTCTGCTCCTGAAACTCCGGTTTTACTGCTCCTGCTAACCTCGCTCCCAGTTGCAAATCCACTCCTAACCCTAACCTTACCACCCGGTTTGCTTGCTTTTGATTGTCTACCAATTGCAGCATTAGCACCAGAGGTTCTGTCCATTTCAAATAATTGAGATAGTTCTGTTGCAGCTGCTGATCACTGATATGTGGTAATTGCTTTAATAAATATTCGGCTGTATAGTATTCTTGGAGCAGTTGGTGTCGAAACTCAAATAAATCTCCTGATTGTTGAATCAAGTGATAGTTGAGTAAGTCATCAAGCCAAGTCTTGGCGCAAACATTAGGATTAACAACAGCCTTCTTAAGTAGATAGTTAGTTAAAATTTCCTCGGCTTTGGTTTTGGGAATAGCAACGCTGATATCCTCTGGTTGATCAGGGTTATCCCCTGTTGTCATCACAAACCCTAACTGTTGCAGTAGCTCAGGCCAAAATTTTCTTGATTGATTATCGGAAACCTTAACATCTTGCTTGATTTGCTTAGAATAAGACTCGGTAAATGACCGAAACACTAAACCGAGATTTGACGGTATTTTACCTACAGACTTAAACAGGTCACATAGCATCATCAATAGTAGGGGGGTTTGCCCAAATTCCCGTAAGCGATCGCCCAACTGCTGGAGCATCTGCTCCCCCTGTTGTGGCAAATACTTGCGGACAAACTCGGACATTTGGGCTGCACTCAAGGGTTGCATTTGCAACTTCTTCTCAATCCCCAAGTCACCACCCACTCCTAAATCCCTAGTGGTGAAAATCATGAGAGTAGTTTTCTGGTAATCCTGCCGAAACTGAGTCAAATCTAGGCGTGCTGCTTCTGAGGGTAGCTCGTTCACGCCATCGATAAGTAGCAAGAATTGTCCCTGAAACAATAGTCTTTCGATTTCGGTAGAGTCGAGGAGTACACCATGGCGTTTCAGAAAATTCCGTACTAACTCCAACACCGATGTCTGGTAATATCGCAGTTCCACCAGTACCGGAATTTTCCCTTGTATCCCTTCATCTGCCAACAATTGGACTAATGCGGTGGATTTGCCTGAACCCGGACGTCCCACCAGTAAGACATGGTTAGCAGCATACTTCCGCAATCCTTCTAGGACAGGCAAGCGCTCAATTTCTTCCCGATTTTCGTCTGTTTTTGGCTGCTCCGACTTGATGGTTTCCACCATTAGGTCAAAGTTGAACAGCATCGGGGTCTGTTGCTGCTTGCGCTTGCGGTCTTCGACATCGCTTAGGGTATAAACTTGCCACCTTTGGGCGTAGGTGTTACGGATTGATTCTAGATAGGGATCCCAAGTGACCATTTTAGGGTTGAATGGGGTTAAAGGTTGTTCGCGTAGCGTGGCCTTTTGGCCAAGGTTGAAGGTTGAAGCAGAATGCGATCGCATAAGCGCGGAAGCGAAGCTTCATCGCGTAGCGTGGCCGTAGGCCAATCGCATGATTGTAGAGGCACTATTGAAGTAGAATGCGATCACATCTGTGATAGTAGCAAACTGGCTTGATGCCAGTTCCACCAATTAGTTGTAGAGGCATGATCGGAATAGTAAGCGTACGCATCTGTGATAGTAGCAAACCGACAAGATGCCAGTTCCACCAAGATGTCCCCAAACTGGCTTGATGCCAGTTCTACCCATTATTTGTAGAGGCACTATCGGAATAGTATGCGTACACATCTGTGATAGTAGCAAACTGGCTTGATGCCAGTTCTACCAAGATGCCCGCGTACGCATTCCAATTCCCTACTCCCTACTCCCTGTTCCCTATTACAGAGAGCTAGAATCAAGACTTGCAGCTTCACCAGGAGTTTCAGGCAAGTGTATACCACACTCTTGCTTAAGGCCATGAAAACGGGTATCCCGTTCATCCTGATCATCAAAGGATAAAGGTCGGCTGGAATGCCAATCACCGACGGTTGTATAACCTTCATCAAACATGGGATGATAGGGTAAATCATGAGCTGTGAGATACTTATAGATATCCCTAGAGTGCCAGTTAAGAATTGGCAAAATCTTATACTGCTCTGCCTGCTTGTTAACCCAGCCCATACTCTTGCGGTGGTCAGTCTGTTGCTTGCGCAATCCTGCTAACCATCCCGTTGCCTTCAGTTCCCGCAAAGCGCGCTGCATCGGTTCCACCTTGCGGATCTGGTCGTAGCGGTTGAGGGATTCTACATCCTGCTTTTCCCAGAGTCTGTCATACAACGCTTCCATCCGTGCTGGACTCATGGCAGACTGGTATACTTTTACATTCAACTTGAGCCGTTCGATCAACTCCTCGGCAAATCGATAGGTTTTCACCGGTAGGTAGCCCGTATCTATCCAAATTACCGGTATATCTGGAACGACACTAGTGACCAAGTGCAGCATGACCGCTGACTGGATCCCAAAGCTGCTACTCATCACTAAGCCATCACCAAAGGTTTCAGCTGCCCATTCTACGATTTTGGTAGCGCTAGTGTCAGTCAGTTGCTGATTTACTGCTTCCAAATCCAGCTCAATTGGGTTTGATGTCACCCCGGTCATGGGGTCTAACTGCTGAGATTGGAGCTGGTTTGTTTTCCCATTCCCATCGAGGTGATCAGGGCTTTCGATAGGTGCAGCCTGTTGATTTCCAGAAGCTTGATCAGAAACGATCAGATTCAGTCGCGGCATGGTGGTAGTGTCTTGTTTTTACTCTGGATATATTGTTATGGTAATTTATTTGTGAATAATCTCTTTGGCAAGAGGCAAGAGGCAAGAGGCAAGAGGCAAGAGGCAAAAGGCAAGAGGGAACGCTGATCTGACTCCCGATTCCCGACTCCCTACTCCCGACTCCCGACTCCCGATAATCCTAAGAGTCTTCTTCAGTTATCGGCTCCCCGATATCAAAGATAATCACAAAGTTCGCATCGGGCATTAGCCGTTTCAGAGCCTGCATATGACCCTCCGCATCGGATCGTTTACGGAACCGAGCAACAATTACTCTTTGCATCTTGGGCAATAGACGCACCACCACCCATGGATGTAGGCGTTCAGCATAGGACATAATTTTATGTATCTCCTGTTATAAGGGGTCCTAGAGCCAGCCTTCAGCCTGGAATATCTTCAGGCTGGCTCTTCCCGTTGAACGTTTCGTTTAACGTCTGGGGTAATTTTATTATAACATAAAAAATTTTCTATTATAACATATTTTGAAAATATTTGTAACAAATTTTGGAGGGAACAGGGAACAGGGAATCGGGAATCGGGAGTAGGGAATAGGGAATAGGGAATAGAGACTCAATTGAGAATTT
>NZ_JAAHGN010000412.1:0-6242 GCF_010672485.1 Moorena sp. SIO2C4
TCCCTCACTGAGGAACCCTTCATACTTGCAGAGCTTCTAGAGTGCATCCATGAGCTAGATGCCCAACTCCAACAACACAAACAACGGATTGACCAAGCTCTGGAACTTTCTACCTATCGTCACAGTCTACCAACAAAGCCTAAGGGCTGGTGGTGGTATTTGGATCAACAGCGTCCTCCTCATCCGCTAGATCGTTACGACTGGGTGTTTAACGGTGTGACCTTTGCAGGTTGGAGTGTCAGTCTGGCTCTGCTAGTCAACATTGTTAGTCGTTTCTTAAGTGGTGGTCCCGGTGTAGCTGGCACTTCCGCCATCATTGTACCAACTCTGATCACTCTGCTGAAAGCCAAAAGTGACCTTACTGAAGAAGAGCAAAAAGATAACGATTTCTCAGAAGCATTGAAAAAATGTTTTGAGGAATTGCTAACTCGTTTGAAGGTGCCCAAGTTTCTTCATGCTGAAACCAAGTTTTTCTCCACTCTCGCTCTAGTGTTGGGATTGCTAGGGTTTTGGTCTAGCCTACCCAAGATTTCAGTTATTTACGGTCAACGTGGCTTAGAGCACTATCGAGCCGGTGAGCTTAGTAGTGCCGAAGCCGACTACCAAAGAGCGATTGCCCTTGATCCTGATAATGCTAAGGCCCATTATAACCTGGCCGTAGTTTATGAAGACTGGTTACAGCTCAAGAAATCAAAGCAAGAGTACCAGTTGGCAGTAAGTGCCAACATTCCTAGGGCATACAACAACTTGGCCAGACTCTACATTCTAGAAAAGGACTATCCTAAAGCGGCAAACATTTTAGTTGAAGGTCTAAAATTAACCACAAAGCAATCAGTTTATCCAGAGGATAAGTACAATCTCTATAAAAATTTAGGGTGGGTAAGATTCAAACAAAACCGGGATGATGAAGCTAAAATTGCCCTGGAAAAAGCTATCAATATTGCTAAGAATCCAAAGGTAGCAAACTATCTGCCCAATCGTGCCTCTGCCTCTTGTATTTTAGCTCAGGTCTTTGAACGTCAGAAAAAACCTGAAGCTTCCCAGGAATCTCTAAAGGAATGGAAAAATTGTCGCGATTTAATCCTAGAAAATCCTCTGATTTCCAAACCAAACCAATGGCTGGATCTAGCTAATGATTTAGGAATAGGAAATCCTTGGATTCCAGAAGAAGACACCTGGTTACATCTAGCTAATCAACGTATTCAGAAAGCTCAACAACAGAAAACAATGCCATGATTTGGAAACGTCTATTCTCCATCTTCCTACTTTCCACGGTTTTAATCGCGATCGCAGCTCCAGCAACTATTCCGGCTGAGGGTATTTACGAGATCGCAGCTCTCACAGGAGATGTTCAAGTGAAACGTCCCCTGTGGTTTGGTTATCGTCGGGCTTACAAAGGAGATCGCCTCAAGCTCACAGACCGAATCTGGGTCAAAAACCCTCAGTCCTCTGCTACAGTTTCCTGCAATAATCTCAGTAATTGGGAAGTTGCTGTAGGAACAGCTTTTAAGGTGTCTGAAGGTTGCTCAAATTCAGGAATATTGTTCCGACCGGAAGATGATCTTGCACCTGGACGTGGCATCGAGAATGAAGACCTTCCCTACCTGATCAGTCCTAGGAATACAGCACTACGTCCTAATCAACCCCTGACCCTGCGCTGGCATGCCATGAAAGAAGCCACCCACTATGATGTTACTATTAAGTATCTGGCAAGACCAGTGTGGGAAAAACGGGTATCTGAACCCATAGTTGATTACCCTGATAGCTCCCAACTCCGACGGGATCGGGATTATTTTATAGTTGTGACTGCTAGTACCGGTGTCTCTTCACCTGAAAATCCCGATCAAGAGTCAGCTCCCACCATTACCCTGCTGACGGATGAGCAGGAGCAGGAGCTGAAGAAAAACCTAGCTCAGATTGAGACACAAAATCTGGATGCAGATGCCAAAGCTTTGGGGCAAGCTCATCTTTATCACAGCACTTGTCAAGATCAAAATTATCCCAACACTTGTCTCAATCAAAATGCCATTGAGGTTTTAGAAACAAGAATCAAAGCTGGTACAGACAATGCTGCCATTTATCAGCTCCAAGCTGACATGTATAAGCGCATTGGACTAAAGCGACAGGCTCAGCAGCGTTACCGCACAGCCCTGGCACTGGCTAAAAAGACTAACAATTTGCCATTGCAGGCGGAAATTCAAGAACAGCTTGGTGAGATTGCCCACAACCTAGAAGAGTTTGCTGAAGCAGTTGAATGGCTAGAGGCTGCTGAGGCAATTTATCAAAAGGGTTTAAATTTGGAAGATCCAGAGGCACAAGGGAAGCTAGAGGAGCTAAGAAAGGATATTGAGGATTCTCGACAGAGGATTTGAGGGGATAACTAAGTAGTCAGGGGTCAGCTATCAGCTATCAGCCAACGGCCAACGGCTGACCGCTGACCCCTGACCGCTGACTGCTTTAGGTTTGTTATGATCACCTTTTGGACAAATGTTGTTGAAACGGAAACCAGATGAGTGACTTGGATTCAGGGAAGTATCGGCAACTACTAGTAGAAGTCAAGCAGCGCATTCGCGAGGCCCAGTACCAATCTCTCAAAGCAGTCAACAAGGAATTAATTACTCTTTATTGGGATATTGGACGGTTAATTTTTAGCCGTCAACAGGGAGAAACCTGGGGTAAGTCAGTCGTAGAACAACTAGCAAAAGACTTACAAGCGGAGTTTCCAGGTATCAGTGGCTTTTCGGTTCGGAATATCTGGAATATGCGCAATTTATATCTCACCTACTCTCAAAATGAAAAACTGCAACCATTGGTTGCAGAAATTGGTTGGAGTCATAATTTGCTTATTATGCAAAAGTGTAAAGATGACTTAGAGCGAGAGTTTTATATCCGGATGACGCGGAAATTTGGCTGGACAAAAAATGTTTTGATTCACCAAATAGAGAATCAAACCTACGAGAAAACGTTGCTGAATCAAACTAATTTTGAACAGACAGTTTCCGAGGATATTCGTAAGCAAGCTAAGTTAGCCGTTAAAGATGAGTACACCTTTGATTTTTTGGAACTAGCTGATCAGTACAGTGAGCGTCAGTTAGAGCAAGCAATTATAGCTAAAGTCGAACCATTTTTACGAGAAATGGGAGGGATGTTTGCCTTCATTGGCAGTCAGTATCGCTTAGAAATTAGCAACAAAGAGTATTTTATTGATTTGCTGTTATTTCATCGCAGTCTCAAATGTTTGGTAGCAATCGATTTAAAAATCGGGGAGTTTTTGCCGGAATATATAGGCAAGATGCAGTTTTATTTAGCAGCGTTAGATGACAAAGTTAGGCTAAAAGAGGAGAATTATGCCATAGGAATTATTCTGTGCAAGTCTAAAGATAAGACCATTGTGGAATATGCGTTGAAGGAGTCAAACAAACCGATTGGTGTTGCTACTTATCGAATAGTTTCAACGTTACCACAACAATTGCAGAATCAACTTCCTGCACCTGAACAAGTGGCTTTGTTATTGGAGGGGGTGGAGTGATAGTAAGCATACAGCGGTTTGCGTAGCGTGTGCGTAGCACATAAGCTGTTCGCGTAGCGTGCGCGTAGGGCATAAGCTTACTCGTTTAGAAATTAGCAACAAAGAGTATTTCATTGATTTGCTGTTATTTCATCGCTATCTCAAATGTTTGGTAGCAATCGATTTAAAAATCGGGGAGTTTTTGTCGTAATATATAGCCAAAATGCAGTAGCTCAGAGTGATGAGGTGGAATTGTGAATCAGTTTATGCTAGCAGCATTTAAAGAGGCTCAGATGGGTTTCCAAGAGGGAGGAATACCGATCGGTTCAGTTGTGGTTAAGGGTGGTGAAATTGTAGGGCGTGGGCACAACCGGAGAGTCCAAAAAGGTAGTGCAATCCTTCATGGCGAGATGGATGCTCTTGAAGATGTTGGCTCTCAACCTGCTTCTTTTTATCAAGATGTCGTTTTGTACACTACATTGTCACCATGCAGTATGTGTACTGGCGCGATTTTGTTGTACAAGATCCCCCATGTTGTGATTGGGGAAAACAAAACGTTCTTAGGTGAAGAAGAATTACTTCGTTCTAGAGGTGTTATTGTTGAGGTTTTAAACGACGATAGTTGCTATCAATTAATGCAAGACTTTATTCTGAATAACTCTAAACTTTGGAATGAGGATATTGGTGTTGTTGATAATAATGATTTATAGCGTTTGTCGCATTCATGAGGTACAGTATTATTTGAGGTGGATTCCCTGTATTGATGCAGCGCATCGCTATTCCAGATTAACTCTTATCTGTTCCGGTGATCCGCTGTTCCCTGTTCCCTAAAATCCCGAGTGTACCTCATAGCTATGATAATTGCTATAATTTGAATTACTGCCGAAATTAGCCAGCAGTAATAGGGATGAGCAAACTACTCATCTTTCCAAGATAATACCGATTTTTAAGAATTACAAAAATCCGATGCACCTATGACGTTATTCGTTAGGGTCAAGGCAGAAGAGGCACTTCTTGAAGATTTTAGCTAATCTTATTCAAGGACAGATTGGGTTTGAACTACTTGTGTCAGGTAGTCAGGACTGTATCTTGGAGCTGGCTAGGTGGTCAGCAATCACCTTGTGATAGATCTTTATCATGTGATCTACCTTAACTTCCCAATCAAAATGTTGCATAACTTTATTTTGGCCCATTCTTCCCATATCAAGGCGTTTTTGGGGTGAGTGGGCCAGCGTCAGCATTGCATTGGCAAGACTATCAATAAACTCCTCTCTAGAGGAGGGTTCTACAAGAATTCCACAAGAAGTATCGAGATAATCTGCTGGGCCTCCCCAATTAGTGGCAATCACTGGAAGTCCCTTTGCCATTGCCTCAAGCACCACTGCCCCACCACACTCTAAAAGACTGGGTAAAACAAACGCATCAGACTGCTGTAATTGCTCTGAACACTTTTCCTGAGAAAGCCAACCAGCAAAAAATACTTTACCAGTATTGTGGATAGTTGTGGATAAAATCTTGAGTTCTTGTGCTTGTTTCTCTAATTTATCCCTCTCTGTTCCATCACCAATAATAGTTAAGCTGATAGGAAACTTTAGGGATGCCTGTTTAAAAGAAATCAGCAATATATCAACGGCTTTCCAGTCCACAAGCCTACCAATAAAAATATAATTTACTGTTTTTATTTCACTGTTGCTAGACGCAGATAATAGAGGCTTAAATATAGATAAATTTACACCGTTTTCTACTATTTTAATTACTTGTTTGCAGGCGACTTGAGGTAGTGCTTTTCGGGTTCGCTCATTTGCCACTATGAGTAATGCTGCCTGTTTCTTTCCAGGTATCAATTGGTTCATAATATTTAAAAACTTCCGTCCCAAAAATATGGTTAAATTGACAGTTTTCTTTTGGAGTTTATGAAAACCTGGAGGATAGTCCATACCACCATTCATAGGACCAATAATGATCGGTACACCCATTCCAAACAGCATAGATGGCTCTTTAGGGGATACTGGAATCGGTTGATGAATAATATTGATCTGCTCCTGCTTAACAATACGGCCAATGATTTGCCGCTGGGTCAGCTGGGTCAAAAGACGCATAACTAGCCCTAGGGTAAAGTAGGATAAACGGGTAGGCAGCAGATTACCTAACTGCCACAACATACGATGCCAAATGGTGTCAGGAACATAAGCAATATGTTGATCTTGGGGAAATAATGCCTCTAATTCTGCACGAGTGCGTTCGTGTACGACTAACCAAGTAGGAATTCCTCGTTGGCGCAAAATTCGATAGTAATGTAATGGAAGAGCTGCTTCACCACCAAACTTTGCAGATGCATGTTCCGCTGCAATCAATACTCGAAGGTTCATATTATATACCCTATGTTCTGTGATCTGTTTATCCACTAGCACCCGGGATTGACCTTTGGTCACGCTACGCCATGCGACCTAGGAGCCGCTAAAACCGATCGACTACACTTACTTTGTCACTCTAATTACCTATACAGGGTCAATGTATATTGTCAATAAACTACTAATATTTCTTAATAAACTCGGCCTTATTGTGCTTGTTGACAATGTATTTTCCACATATAGCAGTCTTAAATGATTCGTGAAATATATTGGCCACGCTGCGCGAACGCCAAATCCCTATAACCCTTGCCCAGCAACGATTACCGATTTTGCTGATTTTACAAATGATTTGGGTGCGGCTCTTCTAGAAATACGGTATTATT
>NZ_JAAHGN010000413.1:0-6231 GCF_010672485.1 Moorena sp. SIO2C4
TCTAAAAATGTGGTGAAGCAGCTCGAAGCAGAAGAGCTGTTGCTTAAGGTAGAGGACTACAAACATACGGTACCCTATAGCGATCGCGGAAAGGTTCCTGTTGAACCCCTAATCTCAACGCAATGGTTTGTCAAAATTCGCCCCCTAGCTGACAGAGCCCTAGAGTCTCTTGACCAGCACCATTCACCAGTATTTATCCCGGAACGTTGGACAAAGGTCTACCGAGATTGGCTGGTGAAATTAAAAGACTGGTGCATTTCCCGCCAACTCTGGTGGGGACACCAAATTCCGGCTTGGTATGTGGTGAGTGAAACCAATGGCACAATCACTAGCGAGACTCCGTTTATTGTGGCTCACCATGAAGCAGAGGCTAAGAAGAAAGCATTAGCAAAATTTGGAGAAAATGTCAAGCTAGAGCAAGACTCAGATGTGTTGGATACCTGGTTTTCTTCAGGATTGTGGCCCTTCTCTACTATGGGGTGGCCTGATCAGACCAAGGATTTGAAGACTTACTATCCGACTACCACCCTGGTAACAGGTTTTGACATCATTTTCTTCTGGGTTGCCCGCATGACCATGATGGCAAGACATTTTACGGGTCAGATGCCGTTTAAAAGTGTTTACATCCACGGCCTAGTGAGGGATGAGAACAATAAGAAAATGTCTAAGTCGGCTAACAATGGTATTGACCCCTTAATCCTGATTGACAAGTATGGTACGGATGCCGTGCGCTATACTTTGGTTCGGGAAGTGGCAGGTGCAGGTCAAGATATCCGATTAGAGTATAACCGCAAGACCGATGAGTCAGCTTCTGTAGAAGCATCTCGCAATTTTGCCAATAAACTGTGGAATGCAGCACGGTTTGTAATGTTAAACCTTGATGGTAAAACTCCCGAAGAGTTGGGTCAACCAACAGTAGAGGCATTGGAATTATGCGATCGCTGGATTCTTTCGCGTTTTCATCAAGTGGTGCGTCAAACTAGGGATCATCTAGATGCTTATGGCTTGGGAGAAGCGGCTAAAGGACTTTATGAATTCATCTGGGGTGATTTTTGTGATTGGTACATTGAACTGGTCAAATCCAGGCTCCGTCAGGATGCTAAGTCTCCGTCGCGGGTTGTGGCACAGCAAACTCTAGCTTACGTTTTAGAGGGTATCCTAAAGCTACTCCATCCCTTCATGCCCCATATCACTGAAGAAATCTGGCACACCTTGACCCAGAAATCTGGGGAAGTGTTGGCACTACAACCTTATCCTATAGAGTACCTAGATGGTCAAACTGGGGAACAGGAACTACAGACCACGGAGACCGAACTACTAAACGATAATAAATCAACGGATAATCAAGGTGCGCTTTCCGATGAGCCTGATTCCCAATCACCCAGGTCAGGAACAGCGTTGTCTATGGGAAAGGAAATCTCTAACCAAAGTTTAGCTGTATTGTCTAAACTGCCAGAACTTTCTAAGACGTTGTTCGAGAACTACAAACAACCGATGATCGCAGCGGGGTTGGTTGTGGGAGGAATTATTGCTCTAAATATCCTCACAGCCTTCGTGGGTGCGATCAATCGCATTTCCTTAGTCTCAACTAGTTTAGAACTGATTGGTCTAGGATATGCCATTTGGTTTGTTTCCCGTTATGTGCTCAAGGCTGAGAATCGTCAAGAGTTATCGGAAGAAATTCAATCCATCAAAACAGAAATTTTTGGCAAGGAAGAAACTCAGCAATCCTCGGAATTGAAGAAAATCGAGTCCAAAATGGGTATTATTGATGGCAATATCAAACAGGGAGAAGATATTAAAGATATAGAAGATATCAAAGATATAGAACAGAGGGAGGTTAAAACAGACCGTAACATTTCGTCAATAGGCAATACCCAATCTTCTATATCCCCAAGTTCTCTAATTGACTCAGAACTAGAGCAAAGGTTTGAGCTGCTGATCGGTACAATCCGTACTATCCGCAACCTCCGAGCTGAGGCAGAGATTAAACCAGGGGTGACCGCACCTGTTATTTTGCAAAGCAGCAACAGTGAGGAACGTCAAATTTTGGAGGCGGGTATTGCCTATATCAAAGACTTAGGTAAGGTCAATCAATTAAGCATCACTCCAGCCTTGGACCAAGAGCTCAAGAATACCATGGCGGGTGTAGTCGGCACTGTCGAGGTGCTAATTCCCCTAACTGGTGTGGTGGATGTGGATGCTCTACGGGCTAAGTTAGAAAAGAATTTAGGTAAAGTGGAGGCGGAAGTCAAATCCTTGTCTGGGCGTCTGGGTAATAAGAACTTTGTGAGTAAAGCTCCAGAAGCAGTGGTTAAGGGTGCTCAAGAGGCATTAGCTGAGGCTAAAAAGCAAGAGTCTATTTTACGCGATCGCTTAAATAGACTTTAAACAGATTTCTATCAAACCGGTAATGCTACACCTAGCTCAAGTTCAAGACAATGATGATTTTGGCGGGCTGCAATTGCAACTACTTGCCCGCCAAAACTCTGATCAATTCTGGGAATTCATTGAGCCAAGACCTGTCACGTTTACTAATTCCCAAGCTTTCAAAGAAGGTTGCTTAGTCTTAATAGATCTGGCTGAAACTCAACAGGTGATCACGATTCAATCTGCCACCGATTGGGTATTAGATTTAGTCAAGAAGTATTTAACAGCTGAGGTTAAGTCTACCTTTTTAGACGAAGAAATGAAACGGGCTGAACAATGGCGGCAAGAGCTTACCTTGAAAAGCCAAGGGTTAGATATCCGCGATTTAGAAGTAGAAGCACGTCGCGAAAAAATTGAAGCTTTAGCAGAAAACTTGAAATTGGAGAAGAAACAGCTGGAGCAAAAGGTAGCTCAATTGGAGGCTAAAATAGATCAAGCTGGTAATTAGTAAAGGTAATAGGGAACGGGGAACAGGGAACGTAAGCTATCAGCTATCAGCTATCAGCTATCAGCTATCAGCTTATGCACCATGGGAAAATTTCCAAACCTTCAATTCTTTTCTTTCAATAAGTAATGGGTAGGATAACCCGTTATCCCCGTAAGGGATAACAGGGGAGGAGGATACTACCAATGAATCTGACTTAAAATATACCGCAAGCGGTCATAATCATCCTTAAGTAAGACACTCAAGGTTCGTCCGGCCTTGACTAACCAGTCACGGTCAGTCTGACGAAGACGATAAACTTCTCTAATTACAGCTGCTGTCAGGGGGTCTACTGGGGCACCATTAACTTCCAAAAGTGTTCGCAAAAAATCCAACTGTTCACTAAAGTGAATAACCTCTGATGGTTCACACTGGTAGACAGGTTGATGAATTTGCGGTGGACGGGGTGGAAGATACTGATAGACTCGACCGTGATGGTTGCTAAAACCATTAACACCCTCTTCCGAAGACATAAACCCAACGATGGCAGCACGAAACTCAGTTTTGAGCATTGCGAAAATCTGAGGCTGCTGCTCACGTAATTCTGCCAGTGACAATCCTAAAGCTGTTGCTCGATGAACCGAGTCAATCGGGCTAGTAGTAGCATAATAAACTACAGCAAAAATTTGATTACCTGACTCATCATCTACAGATTTTACCCAGCTGCCAAAAGCAGGCATGACTGGAAAGCTTAGATCTTCTGGCTCTAAACATTGAGCTAGAAATTCTGTAGTTGCTGTTTCAATCACCTCAGCAAGGTGATGTTCTGAGCGATTGCTGGGGGTAAACTGGGGTAAGGGAAGGCGCATGGTTTAGTTATTAGTCATTAGTCATTAGTTATTGATGTATGCCCCTTGATTGATTTATGCGATTGATGTATGCCCCAGTTTAATGCCCCAGTTTGAAGAGGGTGTTGAAACAGTAGTCTGGTAGAGTTTTTTAGAGGCTGATTAGGGGCTTACTGGAGACGACAAGTGATCTATCTAACCCTTTTTACCAATTTTTGGTTTCACCTCTTCGATTTCCGACAGCTGAAACGTCACTAATTTATCCCAGTTACCTCCTTCAAACAGCACAGCTGCTTTACCATCACTAACGCGCTGTACTAACCCCTCAAAGCGATAATAGGTATCGTCAACATTGATTACACGAACTATAGAACCTGGAAAAATCATGAGTGCCTAAAAACTTAGATTGCCTTACTTAGATTTCCTTTACTAGGATAGGGGCTATTGGACTTATTAGTCATCCAGTATCTTACAACCCATAACTTATTGGAACTTCAATCGCTGTCGATAATTGGCCACTGCTTGAGCCAACCCTAGGCCAAGAAAGTTGGTTAGTAGGGCTGAACGACCGTAACTGAGTAAAGGTAGAGGAATTCCTGTGATGGGAGCTAAGCCAATAGTCATCCCAATGTTGATCACGGTTTGAAACACAATCATTGAGAGCACGCCAATTGTTACCAGAGAGCCAAAGTTGTCTTTAGCATTCTGAGCAATCAGCACCAAGCGTAGGCACAACCACCACAGGGCTAATAAAATACACAAGCAACCTACAAAGCCTAGTTCTTCACCAATGGCTGAGAAAATGAAGTCAGTATGCTGTTCCGGGATAAAGTGGAGTTGAGTTTGAGTTCCCTGGTTTAGTCCCCTTCCCCAAAGTTGACCAGCACCGATCCCAATCCGAGACTGAATTAGGTGATATCCTCCTCCAAGAGGGTCTAGATCGGGGTTCAAAAAGAGCGTTAATCGGTCTTTTTGATAGTCCTTCAACAGATTCCAGAAGACTTTTCCTAACGGTCCGACAACTAGGTTAATAACCAGGGTACCCAAGGCTCCCAACCAGCGCCAAGGGAGACTGAGGAAAGCAATCAGTGTGATTACAGCAGCCCAGGTATACCATGCAGGTGAAGATAGACTGAAGACAATGGCTGACACCAGAGGGGAAATCAACACGAGCAACCAGGCGGGATTGGCATTTGCCCAGTAAAGCATACTCAAGGTAATTGCCCCAAACACCAAGGATGTTCCCAGATCAGGCTGCCCAAACACTAATGCCCAAGGTAATATAGTTACTGCTAAAGCTGCTATTACTGCTGGAATGGTAGTAGCGGGTCGTTTGTGCAAGATGGCAGCTAGAGTAATAATCAAGCCGATCTTGGCAAATTCTGAGGGTTGAACATTAAACCCTCCAATGGTAACCCAACGCTGAGCCCCCTTAGCACTGGCACCGATCATCATTACAGCAATTAAGGACAGATTGGTGATGGCGTAAATTACCCAATGCCATTGGATCAGGGAATGATAGCGCGATCGCGCGATGAATAGAGCGATGAACAATCCAATACTACCAATGAGCAAGTGGGAGACCCAATAGTTTCCACCATTGTCGATGGCTGCAGAGCGAATCATCACTGCCCCAAAGATGGTTAGCCCCACAGTCAGGAATAATAGTTGCCAGTCTAAGTCCTGCCAGGGGGCCCACAACAGCCGCCAACGAATACTATTTCTAATTCTAAATTTATTAATTTGTACCATCAGTTATGAGGTATGAGCGATTAGGTATGAGCTAAGCTATCAGCTATCAGCTATCAGCTTTCAGCTATCAGCTTTCAGCTATCAGCTTTCAGCTATCAGCTTTCAGCTATCAGCTATCAACTATCAGCTTATGTGCTACGCACACGCTACTTGAGGTGCTTTTGAATAAAATAAGCTGACGGCTGAGAGCTGACGGCTGACGGCACCTCAAGTAGCGTGGGCATAGGGCACGCTACACCGAACAGCTTTTGAATAAAACAAGTAAGCATTCGTTTAATCTAAGTTAGGGAAAGCTGACCGCTGACCGCTGACCGCTGACGGTATGAGCTATTAGGCATTAGGGATTACAAAATTGTTAATGGTGATTTTCCATGTTCTATTTTTGAGTTATTATTGCCTGCAAGTCTTTGTTAATTAGAAAGGGCAGCAATGGAAACTTTGGCTGCAATCTGAGATGCGATCGCTACCAGTGCTTTAGCGGAGGCTGACTCTGGATTGCCAACAGCGATGGGCAATCCTTGATCCCCTCCCTGCCGTAGGGAAATTTCTAGGGGAATACAACCGAGCAAGGGAATCCCTAGTTCTTTTGATGTTTTTTCACCTCCTCCAGAGCCAAACAGGTCATACTGACGATCGGGCAAGTCTGGTGGGATAAAGTAACTCATATTTTCTATGATTCCCAACACGGGGACTCCCATTTGCTCAAACATTTTCAAGCCTCGGCGGGAGTCTAAAAGAGCGACATTTTGGGGTGTTGTCACAATTACTGCTCCTGCC
>NZ_JAAHGN010000414.1:0-6199 GCF_010672485.1 Moorena sp. SIO2C4
TGGAATGGGCAAAGTGATTAGCTTGGAACATCCAGAATTGAACTGTACTCGTATAGATTTAGACCCAGAGGAGACTATAGAGGGTCAAGCTGATGCACTCTTTAATGAAATCTGGTCGGAGGATTCCGAAGACCAGGTGGCATGGCGTGGAGATGGTCGTTATGTAGCTCGGTTGGTGGCTAGTCATCATCGGCAACCAGTGGCACAACATTTGGTGCCATCACAACCATTCAAACTAGGAAGTTCCGAGAAGGGTAGTTTAGATAACTTAGTCTTAGAGCCAGTTACTAGACGTTCGCCAGGAGCAGGGGAAGTAGAAATTAGAGTTAAGGCAACAGGATTGAATTTTCTAGATGTAGTATCTGCATTAGGATTAGTCCCTCAGCAAGTGGATGGAATGTCTCAAAAACACTTAGTAGAGATGGACAGTTTTGGTGGAGAGTGTGCGGGTGAAGTAGTAGCTGTAGGGTCAAAAGTCACAGGCTTTCATATAGGGGATACAGTTATGGCTATGGCTCACGGCAGCTTTAGTCAGTATGTAACTGTTGATGCTACCTATGTAGTTATCAAGCCAGAAAATCTGAGCTTTGAAGAAGCAGCATCTATTCCAGCTAATTTTTTAACAGCTTATTATGCTTTGCATCATGTGGCCAAGATTCAGGCTGGCGATCGCATCCTTATTCATGCAGCAGCAGGAGGTACTGGAATGGCTGCGGTGCAGATTGCAATGGAAGCAGGAGCCGAAGTCTTGGCAACTGCAAGTCCTCCCAAATGGGAAGCTCTACGAGATATGGGAGTCAAACATATTATGAATTCCCGAACCTATGAATTTGCTGACCAAGTGATGGAAATAACTCAAGGTCAAGGAGTGGATATTGTACTTAACTCTCTGACTTCTGGGGAATTTATTAGTAAGAGTATGTCAGTGGTAACTCAGAGTGGTCGGTTTGTGGAAATCGCCAAGCGAGGAGTATGGGATTCAAGCCAAGTAGCAGCTCTCAGACCGGATGTATCTTATTTTGTGGTGGATTTAGTCAAAGAGTCAATAGAGCAACCGGGATTAATCAATTCTATGTTGCAAGGGTTGAAAGATAAGTTGAGCAACGGTTTACTACAACCACCACCAATAAAGGTATTTCCCATAGAGGAAGTCATTGATGCCTTCCGTTATATGCAGCAAGCCAAACATATAGGCAAGATTGTGGTGACTCAAACACAACTTGCTGATGCTAGGACTCAAAAGCCTTTAAGTTTCCGTTCTGGAGCTAGCTACTTGATTACAGGAGGTATGGGAGGTTTGGGTTTACTGGTAGCAAATTGGATGGTGTCAAAGGGGGCTAAACATTTAGTATTATTAGGACGTCGTTCACCAGATGATGCAACTCGAAAAAAAATAACAGAATTAGAAATGGCAGGAGCGGAAGTGGTAGTGGAAAAGGCCGATGTGTCTGATCGGAAATCGATCACAGAGGTGTGGAAGAGAATTGAGGAGTCAAACCGACCATTAGCAGGAGTGATTCATTCAGCAGGAATGTTATCAGATGGAGTGCTACAAAACCAGAGTTGGTCTAGTTTTGAGCAGGTGATGGCACCGAAAGTCCAAGGTGCTTGGCACTTGCATCAATTGACTCAAAATCAACCATTGGACTTTTTTGTGCTGTTTTCTTCAGCAGCATCTCTGTTGGGTTCGCCTGGTCAGGGAAATCATTCTGCAGCTAATGCTTTCCTTGATGGTTTAGCCCATTATCGTCGCGCTCAGGGGTTACCGGGATTGAGCATTCATTGGGGAGCCGTTTCTCAAGTAGGAGAGGCAGCCGAACGGGGTGCAGATGTGAGGTTAAGTAAGCAGGGGATGGGTGTAATATCTCCGACTCAGGTATTGGAGTCTTTGGAACTATTGATCAGTGGTTCGGATGTGGAAGTAGGGGTAGTGCCTATTGAGTGGTCAGGGTGGCAGGAGAGAGTGGCACAGTGGCCGTTTTTGGCGGATTGGTCGGAAATAACTACTTCAATAGCTACAAAGGATAATCGCCTTTTAGAACAATTAAAATCAGTTTCCTTCATGGAACGAGAAAAGATACTAATTTCTCATATCCAAAATAAAGCAGCTCGAGTATTAGCCATGAAAAATAATCTCATCGATATACACAAACCTCTAAATAAAATGGGACTGGACTCTCTAATGTCAATTGAGCTAAGAAATCAAATTCAAAGTGAGCTAGAAGTGGATGTTCCAATTACAAAATTTATGGAAGGAATCACCATTGCTGATCTCTCAAATCAACTAAATCAACAACTGAATCAAAGCGATCGCACAGATAACATCAAGAAAAAAAACTGGATAGAGGTAGAACTATGAACTTAATTGAATTCTTACAAGACCTTTCTATCAAAGGTCTTAAATTATGGACTGATGGAGGCAAATTAAAAACTGGAGGTTACCAAGAAGTACTGACCACTGATGTTATTGCCCAACTAAAGCAGTACAAATCAGAAATCTTACAGTTACTAAAGGAAAATCCAGATATATTCCAAGTCCATCCCCTCTCTTATGGTCAAAAAGGTCTCTGGTTTTTGTGGCAGCTATCACCCCAGAATCATAATTATAATGTGTCATTTTCGGTTCGGATCTACTCTAAGGTAGATATAACTATTTGGCAACAGGTTTTTCAAGCTCTAAGGGAAAGGCATCCGCTACTACGGAGTACATTCCCGAAGTTGGGCGAACAACCAATCCAACAACTACATCAACATCAAGCGTTAGACTTCTTACAGATAGATGCTTCTAGTTGGAGTGAAGAGGAGTTAAATAAAAAGGTAGTTGCAGCTCACAGACATCCTTTTAACCTAGAAACAGAACCAGTGATGCGAGTTAGGTGGTTCACTTGTTCTGAGCAAGACCATATTATGTTATTGACAATACACCACATTGCTTTAGATGGTTGGTCATGCGACTTAATTACCAAAGAGCTGCCACAACTCTACCAAGCTCAACTAAATGGGCTTGAGGCATCCCTACTACCACTAAAGCATTCTTATCAAGATTATGTTAGTTGGCAAAAAGAGTTAGTAGAAGGACAAGAAGGAGAACAACTATGGAACTATTGGCAACAAAAATTGGGCGGGGAATTACCTGTATTGAATTTGCCTACAGACAGACCACGACCCCCTATACAGACTGATAATGGGGGCAGTTACCCCTTCAAGTTATCTGAAAAGCTGACTGAACAACTGAAGGAACTAGCTCAAACAGAGGGGGCAACTCTTTATATGATTCTGTTGGCTGCTTTTCAAGTGCTTCTGTATCGTTACACAGGTCAAGAGGATATCTTGGTAGGATCGCCTACATCTGGTAGAACAAAAGCGGAGTTTGCTTCTATTGTTGGTTACTTCGTGGACTCAGTAGTGATGAGAGCAGATTTGTCAGAGAATCTCTCTTTTAGAGATTTCCTCTATCAAGTACGCCAGACAGTCCTGGGAGCACTAGCTCATCAAGATTATCCCTTTTCTTTATTGGTAGAGAAGTTACAGGTAGAACGTGACTCCAGTCGTTCTCCTCTTTTTCAGGCTTGCTTTGTACTACAAAAATTCCAGGAATCTCAAGATGTGCAAAAGGTGTTTTTTAGCAGCAAAACAACCTTGATGAATTGGGGGGGACTTGAAGTAGAACCATTTGTATTCGATCAGTATGAAAGTCAATATGATTTATTCCTGGAAATGGTTGAAGAGGACTCATATCTGGTTGGGTTCTTAAAATACAATGTTGACTTATTTGATGAGCAAACTATTGCCAGAATGGCTGGTCATTTCCAGAACTTGTTAGAAGGGATAGTGAATGATCCGCAACAGAGAGTAACAGCACTACCATTAATGACAGAGGCAGAGTTAAACCAAATACTGGTAGAATGGAACAACACCAAAACAGATTACCCAAAAGACAAATGTATTCATCAGTTATTTGAGGAACAGGTCGAAAACAACCCAGATGCAGTAGCAGTAGTATTTGAACAACAAAAGCTGACTTATTCCCAATTAAACAGCAAAGCCAATCAACTAGCCCATTACTTGCAAAAATTGGGAGTAGTTCCAGAAACCCTAGTGGGAATATGTGTAGAGCGTTCAGTAGAGATGGTAATAGGTTTATTAGCCATACTCAAAGCCGGAGGAGCTTATGTACCATTAGACCCGGCCTATCCTCAAGAACGCCTAGAATATATGTTCGCTGACTCTGGAGTGTCAGTGTTACTAACTCAAGAACAAATATTAGCTCAATTGCCCCAACATCAAGCTCAAGTGGTCTTTCTAGATAGAGATTGGGAAAAAATAGCCACTGAAACACCAGAAAAAGTAGAGAGTGAAGTCAGTCCCCAAAATTCAGCTTATGTAATTTATACATCAGGTTCCACAGGTAAACCGAAAGGAGTCTTGGTAGAACACAAGGGACTGTGTAATCTGGTTACAGTTCAAATCCAAGCCTTTCAAGTTAACTCCAACAGCAGAGTGCTTCAGTTCGCCTCATTAAGTTTCGATGCCTCCATCTGGGAAATAGTCATGGCTTTAGGTTCAGGAGCTAGTTTGTATATGGGCAGCCGAGATACCTTAATGCCTGGAGTGGGTATGAGTCAGTGGTTGCACAACAACAAAATCACCCATATCACCATACCCCCCTCAGCTCTAGCAGTGATGCCCACAGAAGAATTACCAAGCTTAAAGACCATAGTAGTAGCAGGAGAAGCTTGTCCACCAGAGCTAATATCCTATTGGTCTGTAGGGCGACAATTTGTGAACGCCTATGGACCATCAGAATCAACAGTATGTGCCACAATGGCCGAATGCTCACCAGAGTATCCTGTGCCACCCATAGGTCGTCCCATCGCGAATACTCAAATCTACATCCTAGATAGTAATTTACAACCAGTCCCCATAGGAGTACCTGGTGAAATTTATATTGGTGGTGTTGGTTTAGCCCGTGGGTATCTCAACCGAGAGAATTTAACCAATCAGAGATTTATCCCCAACCCTTTTGAGGACTCAAAAATCAAAAATCAAAATTCAAAATTATATAAGACGGGGGATAATGGCCGTTATCTAGTTGATGGAAATATAGAATTTTTAGGTAGAATTGACCACCAAGTCAAAGTACGAGGATACCGAATAGAAACTGGAGAAATAGAAGCAACCTTAACTCAACATCCCAGTGTCAAACAAACAGTAGTAGTAGCCAGGGAAGATAACTCAAATGCTCAACGTCTAGTAGCATATATAGTACCATTAGTTGAAAGCAGCATCACATCAAACCCAGAACTCTCAAAGACTCAAATCAACAGTTGGCAAAACCTATTTAACCAACAAATTGATGAACATAAGAGTGAAGTAACCGACCCATTATTCAACATCTCAGGTTGGAGTAGCAGTTACGACAACCAATCCTTACCAGAAAGGCAAATGCGAATTTGGGCAGGGGATATTGTAGCTCAAGTATTAGCACATAAACCGAAAAAAGTATTTGAAATAGGTTGTGGAACCGGGTTGCTACTATTTCAAATCGCACCCCACACACAAGCCTATGATGGCATCGATATATCTAGTATTTCACTAGAGTATATCCAAAAACAAATACTCCAGGAACCAGAGAAATATGCTAATGTCAATCTAGCACAGAAAAGAGCAGATGAGATAGGTTACATAGCAGCTCAAAACTTCGATGTGGTGATTCTAAACTCGGTAATTCAATATTTTCCGAATGTAGAGTATTTGTTACAAGCAATATCTGAGGTAATTCGGATAGTCAAACCAGGAGGAATAATTCTCCTGGGAGATGTCCGGAGTTTGCCATTAATGAAAGCCTTTCACAGTTCGGTGCAACTGTATCAAGCAACTCCATCACTGTCGAGACAACAACTCTTAGAAAAGATAGACAGACAAATGCAGCAGGATACCGAGTTGTTAGTGTCACCAGAGTTGTTTCTAGCTCTCAAAGCAAAACATCCAGAAATAACTCATGTACAAATCCGTTTACAGAGGGGAACAGAACACAATGAACTGAATAAGTATAGGTATAGCGTACTGTTGCATATAGAGGCACAACCAGGAAAAGTAATAACACCGACTGTAGAAAGTGGAGCAGGTATGAGTGTTCAACAGATAGAAACTTATCTGCGAGACAAAGGGCCAGAATCAATTTGCTTTAGTGGTTTAG
>NZ_JAAHGN010000415.1:0-6190 GCF_010672485.1 Moorena sp. SIO2C4
CCCAGGTCGGAATGGAGATCTACGGCGGCGTACTGCTCAACTCCTGGCTCGATCGAGACCTGGGACTGGCCGGCCGGGTGATAAAATCGAGTATAGCGTTGCTCATACCTATTAGATACACAGGATTTTTTACCACTCCCCACTCCCTACTCCCCACTCCCTACTCCCTACTCCCTACTCCCTTAACGCCAACCAAACCAACGCATTACTGGCACTAGCAGGTAACAACTCACCCCTAGCCAAAATCCTTCTAGCATAGCCAACATAGCAAAAAAAGTCATAGGCTGATAGAAATCCAGTTTACCGGTTCTAGAAAAGGAAAACATATTAACCACAAATCCTGCTGGCAATAGATCAGATGACACTAGACCCCCAAATACGCCACCAGTTCCTGCTGCCACCACTAAGGCATGAACAAGATTATGACTGGGTAGCCCTAATCCTAGTACCAGGAGCATTACTGTAACCGCAGTAATCCATGGCAGCAACCCCTGGTCAGGTACATAAGACACCAATAATAGCGTAGGTACCGTTGCCTGCCACATCAACCATCCCAGGCTATAACCAAAAATACCCATTATCCCTGCCACTAAAAAACGCCGCTGCTGACCAAAGCCTCCTGCAGCGGTCAACCCCCAAGCTGTACCTAAGCCAGCCGCCCCAAACAACAGCATTTCTTGCCACATCGTTATTTGCAGCGAAGGCAAGATCATATACAGTTGGTCAGAGAGCCAATTTGTCACTTTCTCCCCAAGACTTGTCCAATTCAATACCATAAACCCAACCGTTGCACAAAAAACTCCCCCAAAAGCTCCGAGGAACATCTCCCAAACACTATCGAGACAAGCTAGTGCGATGCTGATCACTACTGCTAATAGGAAATGTTTTAGGGATGTGATCGAATGAGTCAACCCTGTCACAGATTGTGTTAGTTTAGGGCTAGATAACCCCAGAGCAGCTACCTGATTTCCTTGAAACGAATAGACTGGTGCTGGGATAGGCTGGTAACTAGGGCTAGGAGTCATACCTAGACGCAGATGAATCTCAATGGTAGTTGTTGGTCGTTGTTGGGGTACTACGCTGAGCATTTCATCTAGCAAGTCCGCCAAGTCATGACTTACCACTGCCTGCTCTCGCCACCGAAATTGACCAGTTACTGGGTCTTGTAAATCCTTCAACTCTTGACCAGTCAGTAAATGAATCATGGTTCGACTCAGGGCATAGAAATCAGCAGCCGGTCCAATGGCTGCACCAGTTATCTGTTCCGGTGGAGAGTAACCTGGAGTAATCAACCGAGTCGAATCATTCTGAGAAAACTCAGAACCCATACTCAATTGTTTAGCTCCCCCAAAATCAATCACCACTAGCTCTCCGGTGGTTTCCCGTAGCATTAAATTTGAGGGTTTGATGTCACGGTGAATCACTCCACAATTGTGCAACACCTGTAAAATTTCTGCTGCCTGGTAGAGCCAGTCTCGCACTAATATCTCTGGACATCCCTGAGGATGATCCCTGAGCATTTGCTCCAAGGTTGAACCGTTGATTTTTTCCATAACCAAACAGTGCAGGTCTGGCTGTGCCTCAACACCTAGATCAACGACAAAATAGCTATCTTGCTCAACTTTGGGAATGCCTGGATGATCCAAACCTTGCAAAACATCTGCCTCTTGCTGAAATAGCTGCAATACCTTCGGTTTAGTATCCAGCAGAACCTTCAGCACCTTTTCTGTCTTCGACTGCAAATCCCAAACGGTGTATATGTTGGCAAATCCTCCTGAACCCAAAAGCTGGAGAGGAAAGTAGCGATTCTTGAGCTTTAACTTTGCTCCACAACCATTGCAAAAGTTGTTATCCCTTGGCTGAGGGTAGGGTGCTGGGCAATTGGGATTAATGCAATGAATTGATTCAGCAACAAATGGATGCACAATACAGCTCAAGAGACATTGTGATTTGATTTTATCGAACTTAGGAATTTTCTGATTAGTTAATTGAAATTTTGATCAAACGACCTTTAACTTTCTCCTAAGCACCACTGGCGGGAAAACTGCCACCGATAAAGTGAATATCACTGAAGGTTTCGATCCACAGACGAGCTCCACAATCAAGAGGGTTATCCGGCTGATACACAATCCGACACGGACCGAGGATTTCTACCTGGTTGCCATAGTTATTGTGGCCACTTCGTTTTACCGAAATCACTGGTAGCCGCTCTTCAGGGCTTTTGTGGTTATTGGAGCCAATTCGATTACGATTGACATTAATTTTGGCTAAAGCCGGAGGACGACTTTTACGCCAAGTTCCTTTCGGTCCCCGGTTCTTCTTGGTGATTTGCGGCAAATAGTTGAACAGGGGAATAATCCAGAATTTACCGCTTTTATAAGCACCCCTTACTCTACCGGACTCAAGCAGTTGCCGTAATCGTCGAGGAGTTATACCCAACAGAGATGCTGCTTCAGTAGTACCAACACACTTGTTCATTTGTTATTTTCCTCTCACTTAGATTACTATTCCGATATCAGTATTATAACTAATCATCAAAGAATTGGCAAGGACACAAGCCAAATTTAGGTGTTAGGTTTTAGGTGTTAGGTTCTGGGTTTTGGGTTTAGTACTTAATACCTAGTACCTAATGTCTAATGTCTAATGCCTAATGCCTAAAGAACTAGACCACTAAAGTACTGGACTACTATGGCCACCTATCCCGGAATTTCCAGCGAAGCCTTCAAACACCCCCTTGACCAACAAGCAGAGCAAGCGTTACGCAGTGTCCCTGGTTTTGACTTAGTTTCTCGTAAGTTTGTGGAATTTCTTTACGAGCGTCCCCAGTTTGTCTATCTGATGGGGAACAGTATCAAAGTCGGACCGCGCCAGTATGCCAATATTTATCACTTATTTCGAGAATGTGTTCGGGATTTAGATGTAAATCCCGAACCAGCCCTATTTGTTAGTCAAAACTCTCAGGTTAATAGCTATGCTTTAGGTCAAGACAATCCTTACATCGTTGTAAACACTGGCTTATTAGACTTACTCAATGAAGCAGAAATTCGTACTATCCTGGCTCACGAATTAGGACATATCAAGTGCGGTCACACCATCTTAATTCAGATGGGTATTTGGGCAATGAATGCTGCCTCTATTTTAAGTGAAATGACCTTTGGCTTAGGGAATATCGTCAGCACTGGCTTACTTTTCGCTTTTTATGAATGGCGTCGCAAAGCTGAATTATCCGCTGACCGTGCTGCCTTACTAGTGATAGATGACCTGAAGACTGTGATGCAAACGATGATGAAAGTGTCTGGTGGGAGTGCTAAGCATCTACAGGAATGCAGTCTTGATGAATTTATCCGTCAATCAGAAAATTATCAAGAACTAGACCAAGACAGTCTCAATCAAATCTATAAGTTTTTACTCTATAATGGTGGTATTAATCGTCAATTTCTGAGCCATCCCTTTCCAGTTGAACGCATACACTACCTGCGAAAGTGGGCAAATTCCGAGGAATATCGCCAAATTCGTCAGGGCAATTATCAACGTGTTACCAAAGAGGGAGCAGTTGACGTTGACTCGAATCCACCATCGAACAACTCAGTGAATGAAGCGGAACAGTTGCAGCGTCAAATCCAGGAATTGCAACGGGAAATTAATCGCATCAAGAAGAAATAATGTCAGCTGTCAGCTGTCAGCCGTCAGCTGTCAGCCGTCAGCTGTCAGCTTACCTGGAAACCCGACTCCCAACTCCGGACTCCCGATTCCCGACTCCCGACTCCCGATTCCCCACTCCCTACTCCCTACTCCCTACTCCCTGCTCCCTTTGCTTGATGTTGAGAATACCAAGTAGAGAGTGCTAAGTGATGTACTTCTAACCAAGAGCAGTTATTTTCCTTGGCTAACTTAGCGCAATCTTGGTATTCTGGGTGGACATTCATAATCGTTTTGTGAGGTGAGCGATCGCTCCAAGCCACTTTCACACTAATTTGGCCATACTTAGTCTGTACCTGCTGGATTTCCCGAGGTAAGATCGCTCTTTGCTGAGTCAGACGTCGCACTCCTAAGGTAGTGGTTTCTCGGAATAATACTGCCTGACAGGCCTCTAGATCTTGAGGATGACAGATCACACTCAGGAGGATACCGGGTCGAGATTTCTTCATGCCAATAGCTTGAGTGAACACATCCACAGCACCAGCGTTAAATAACTCTTGGAATACATAGCCAATGGCTTGAGGATTGAGATCATCAATTTGAGTCTCTAGGACTGAGATAGTTTCTAGGGAAGAGTTAGCAGAAGAAGAGTTAGCAGAAAGGGGTGACTGGTGTAGGGTTTGTGGGGGTAAGTTTGACGGTTTAACCTTGAACTTGCCAACATTAACAGCTTCTGAGGACTCACCAATCCACAATCGCAACATATTGGGAATGGGTAATTGTCGAGAACCGGCACCATTACCTATTTTTTGGATAGTCATTGCTGGTGGTGAACCAAAGCTAGTGGCTAAGGTAACGGCAATCGCTGCTCCTGTTGGTGTTACTAATTCCCGCTCAATCCCATTACTGTAAACTGGCACCTGACGGGATTCCCACAATTTCAGTACTGCTGGTACTGGCACCGGTAGCCGACCATGAGCTGCCCATACTGTACCGCCACCAGTGGGGAGTGGGGAACAATAGATTTGGTCAATTCCTAGCCAATCTAAGCCTAAGCAAGTACCAACTATATCGATAATGGCATCAGTAGCGCCTACTTCATGGAAGTGAACCTTGTCTGGGGAAATACCATGAACGGCTCCTTCGGCTTCTGCTAGTTTCCGGAAGATAGCAAGAGTCCACTGGGATACTCTTGAGGGTAATTTTCCTGCTGTAATTAATTTTTCTATGTCTGGTAAGTGTCGTGTGGGATGATGATTATGATTCTGCTCAGGTGTACTGATCTCTGTTATGCCTGACCTGTGTTGATGATGGTGTTCATGGCCGTGTTCATGGTGGTGTTCATGGCCGTGTTCCTGTTGATGGTGATCATGCTTATAGTTTTGATCTGGTAAATCTACATCAACTTTGGTTGCCAACTGACCATTGTGGTGTACTTGGCTAAGTCTTAAGTGATACTCTTGCTCAATTCCGAGTCCTGCTAGCTTGTCCACTAAATATTCCCACGGTACACCCGCAGAAACTAGTGCTCCTAGGCACATATCACCAGCAATTCCAGTGGGACAATCTAAGTAAGCTAGCTTTGTCATTCTAGATCTTCTTGATTAAGACAAATTAATTAAAACAAATTAATTAAGACAAAAGGATTTGGAGCAATTCATCCCCCACAAACCCTACAGGTCTATATCAGGGAATTATGGCCAGATCTTGCTAACTATACTGACATCTGAGTCAGAAAAAGCCAAACTGGCAACACACTTAGGTCGGAGTAGTTTTTAATCCTTTGGCAGAACCGTGTCTATGTCTGGCCTTGGTGAATTTTCCCAAGGCTAGGCTTTAGCAATTCAATATTGACGAATTCAACAATATTTATGGCTACTATTTATACTATCCATCCGGAAACACCTCAAATACGTCGAATAGAGAAAATAAGAGAGTCTCTGGAAGATGGTGCAGTGATGCTCTATCCCACTGACACTGTCTATGCCATTGGTTGTGATGTACATGTGAAGTCCGCAGTGCAACGAGTTAGGCGTTTGAAGCAACTATCCAATGATAAACCCCTGACGTTTTTGTGTTCGTCTCTGTCCAATATTGCTAAATATGCTCGGGTAAGTGATCCAGCTTACCGGATTATGAAGCATTTGATTCCGGGACCCTATACGTTCTTGTTACCAGCAACCAAGTTAGTACCTAAGCTGGTGATGAGTCCCAATCGTAAAACTACTGGTATCCGAGTCCCAGATCATAACGTTTGTCAGGCGTTGCTTTCAGCTCTAGGTCATCCAATTATTTCTACCTCAGCTCATCTACCGAATCAGGATGGTGACACTCCAACGGTGGGATTGGAACGGGCTAAACTATTTGATGCTCTCGATGGTCTAGTAGACATCATTGTGGACAATGACTTAGAACCGGGATTTCAAGTCTCAACTATCCTCGACCTGACTAGTTCAGAACCGATGATGGTGCGGCAGGGTTTGGGATGGGATGAAGCGATCGCTTGGATTTAGCTAGTGCTTTAGCTAGTGATTAACTAGTCAACTCAGGA
>NZ_JAAHGN010000416.1:0-6188 GCF_010672485.1 Moorena sp. SIO2C4
TCAATGGGAACGTTTCCGGGTAGCGGGAAGAAAAATAAAACCACTAATATCGCGGTTTCCCTGAGGAAACGACTGGGAGGTCCAACGGGAATGTTGGCCTATGGGGTGCAAGCGAAAACCAATCGCTATCAGGATGGCAATGGAAACGAAAAGTGGTGGGAACCAACCTTTTATGGCATGGTGCAGCTGACCAATTTGGGAGTGTTTGCGCAATGGTTCCCTGATTCCGGTTTGGTGCAAGTGAATCATCTGTCCGATGGCTCACCAGCAGCAGCAACGGTAGAGATATATAAGTCTGAGCTGAATGCTTCCTATCGAGGCTCACCAAAACCCTGTGCGATCGCAAAAACTGACAGAACTGGCACCATCGCCCTAAACAGCCAAGCTCTACGTCAATGTATGAATGGGGCAACGCGCTTCACTAAAGGTCCGCAATTACTGGTAATTGCTAAAGAAGGCAAAGACTGGGCATTTACTCGAACCAATGAATATAGTGGGTATTATGGCTACGGGATTTATTCAGACTGGGACAATGGCAAACCAAAATCCCGAGGCACTATTTTCTCAGACAGACAGCTTTACCAACCAGGAGAAAAGGCTTGGTTCACTGCAGCAGCCTATTATCTAGAAAAAGATAACCTCACCCAAGACAAAAATGCCTCCTATCAGGTCACCCTGGTAGAACCCAATGGTAAGAAGACAGGTTTAGGCACTAAGAAAACCAATGAATTTGGTACCTTTTCCCTAGAATTACCCCTGAAAGAGAATCAACCCCTAGGTTTCTATACCGTCCAGGCCAGGGGAAGCAATGGCAGAGAAATTTCAGGTGGTTTCCGAGTAGCTGAGTTTAATCCTCCTAACTTTAAAGTTGACCTAACCCTTGCTCAAAAATTTGCTAACATGGGCGAGAAGGTGGACGCTAATGTCCAAGGAAATTATTGGTTTGGTTCAAATGTAGATGGGGGCAAGGTGGCTTATTACGTCACCCGCACCCCCGTCTACTTTACTCCAGAAGGATGGGAAGAGTTTTCCTTTGGTCAGCAGTGGTTTTGGCCCCAGGAAAGACCGCAAGTTACCAGTGATGTCCTCCAAACTAATCAAACCTTGAGTGAGTCTGGGGAAAGTAGTCTAACTATTCCGGTGACGAAAGACCTGCCCTATCCCATGACTTACCGGGTAGATTCCCAAGTTACCGATGTCTCGAATCTGTCGGTATCCGATTCTAAAACATTTACAGCTTTACCTAGCGATAAACTAATTGGATTAAAAGGGGATTGGGTGGCGGATGCCGGAAAACCATTCCCTGTAGAAGTGATTGTTACTGACCCCACCGGTAAATTAATTAAAGGACAATCAGTACGCCTGGAACTGCAAGAAATGAAATACAGCAGTGTTACCCAGGTGTTGGCAGGGAGTCAGCGAGAAAAGAATCAGGTGGAATACAAAACCGTTAAAGAGGTAACTGTCCGTTCCGGTAGTAGTCCAAAATCCATCAAGCTCACTCCCCCCTCATCCGGTTCTTATCGAATTCGCGCTAATTTGGCTAAAGCTAAAAATGACTTAGCAGCAACAGACTTACAAATTTGGGCAACCGGTGGAAACTCAGTGTACTGGGGGTCTCGCTATGATAACTCTCGTCTGGATATCAAACTAGACAAGGATAGCTATAAGCCGGGGGAAACAGCTACAGCCTTGATTCAATCTCCCTATCCTGAAGGGGAATTGTATTTTTCAGTAGTTCGGAACAATACTCTCTATCGCAAAGTAGTCAAAGTTAAAGGGGGTGCGCCAGAGATTAAGTTCAAAGTCACTCCCGAGATGGTACCTAATGCAGCAGTAGAAGCAGTAGTAGTGCGCCAAGGCAAACCCCTATCCCAAGTGGAGCCGGGGAGTGTAGAAAATCTGGTGCGGATCGGTTTTGCTCCGTTTAATACCAAGTTGGATGATAACTATCTCAAGGTAACAGAGACATTGCAGTCTAAGTCCATTGAACCTGGTGCTAAGCAAACAGTGGAATTATCATTGCAAAATTCTAAGGGTAAACCAGTAAAGGGACAGTTTACCGTGATGGTTGTCAATGAAGCCATCTTGCAACTGAGTGGCTACCAAGTACCGGATTTAGTAGAGACCGTGTATGCTCAGCAAGATATTTCCACTCGCTTCAGTGATAACCGTCCTAAGGTGGTGCTAGAAAAGCTAGCGACGCGAATGATGGACAAAGGCTGGGGCTATGGTGGAGGAGAGTCTTCTGGCGCAGCTAGTACTCGGATTCGCACGGAATTCAAACCCTTAGCCTACTACAATGGTTCACTGGTAACAGATGCCAATGGTAAAGCAAAGGTAACCTTTAAACTACCAGATAATTTAACCACTTGGCGGGTGATGGCAGTAGCAACGGATGGCAACCTACACTTTGGTAATGGCCAGGCTACCTTTATCACCACCAAGCGGCTGATGGCTAATCCAGTATTACCTCAATTTGCTCGTCCAGGCGATCGCTTTAAAGCTGGGATAGCGCTAATTAATAATACTGGGAAAACGGGAGATTTACAGATTAATGCACAACTGACCGGTGGGGTTCAGTTTGATGGTGGTAAAGGGCCTACGCTGAATCAAAAAACCTCAGCCAAGACCGGAACCAGTGGTTATCGTTTTCCGATGGTAGCCAATAACTTGGGTAAAGCTAAAGTCAAGTTTACGACTAAGCTCAATGGTAATCAAGATGGGTTTGAAGTGCCTTTAGCTGTCAAACCCGTTGACATTACTGAGCAAGTGGTGGAATCGGGAGTAACCAGGAATCAAGTAAAAATCCCAGTGAATATAGCTAGTAACGTGGTACCTGACAGCGGAGGGTTAGAGATTTCCCTGGCTAGTACTCTGATTCCTGAAATTACTGCTCCGGCTAAGCAAGTCTTGGGTAACGAAGACTTACCCTTCTTAGAACCGGTAGCAAGTAAATTAGCGATCGCATCCAATTTGGAAATACTCGGCAAACAATATGGTCAGACCTTTGCTGAGTTTAACCCTAGCCAACAAGGCACTGAGGCTATCAAACAGTTACAGAAACTCCAGCGACCAGATGGTGGCTTTGCCAGATGGCCCGGACAAAAATCCTCAGACCCCTTCGTCTCTCCCTATGCTGCTACTGCTCTAGCTCGGGCTAAAGCAGCAGGATTATCAGTAGATTCCGGGATGGTGAGCCGTCTCCAGAACTACTTGCAGAAAATATTGGCCAATCCTGGTCAGTATGATTATTGCAAGAGCGTAGTGTGTAAGAGTAAGGTGCGATTAGAAGCACTGATGGGATTAGCAGAACTCGGTCAAACCCGCAGTGACTTCCTAGGATACCTTTATGAACAAAGCAGTAACTTCGACCGGGTCACTCAGATTAAATTAGCGCGTTACTTATTACAGTTTCGTCAGTGGCGGAGCCAAGCCCAAACTCTAGTTAATCAGTTTCAGGAAAGCATCTATCAAACTGGGCGTTCAGCTCGGATAAATTTACCCCAAAGCTGGCGTTGGCTGGATTCGTCTACTACTGCACAAGCTCAAGCCTTGCGTCTATTTATTGCCCAAAACAGTTCAGCCGAGGTTCGCAGTAAACTATTACAAGGGTTATTAGAGTTACGGCGAGATGGCACTTGGCAAACTAGCTACGATAATGCCCAAGCCTTGAGTGCCTTAGTAGACTATAGTCGATTACAGCCTACACCCCCCAGCTTTGGAGCAACGGTGCAACTAGCAGGGAAAAAACTTGGCTCAGCCCAGTTCCAGGGGTATAAGAAACCTAGTCAATCGATTCAGGTTACCATGGATAACTTACCCCGAGGTCGCCATGACCTGATTGTCAAAAAATCTGGTTCAGGGACTCTACACTACTTAACCAGCTATCGTTATCGCTTACAAGGCAATCAACCCGGTCGGTTTAATGGATTACGAGTAAACAAGACCATACGTCCCGCTAATCAGGAAAAGGTGTTGCGAAAGATTGGACTGTATGCTCTCAAAGACCCATTAACAGTACCAGCCGGACAAGTGTTTGATATTGGCGTGGAGGTGATTACCGATCATCCAGTGGATCATGTGGTGATCGAAGATCTCTTACCAGCTGGGTTGGAAGCAGTGGATACTAGTTTCCAAACTGCTACTCCTTACTTCCAAGCTCAACAGGATAGCTGGCAAATAGATTATCAGAAAATTCATCGCGATCGCATTGTGGCTTATGCCGATCGATTGGAGGCTGGTGTCTATAATTTACATTATCTGGTGCGCTCAGTTACACCAGGAACCTATTTATGGCCCCCTGCCCAAGCACACCTCAACTATGCCCCAGAAGAATTTGGCAGGTCGGCTTCCTCTACGTTAGTGATTAATGATTAGTGATTAGTGATTAGTAATTAGTTAATTGTTAATTGTTAATTGTTAATTACCATTATGCCTTTGCCTTAAATTGACAAACGAGTAGTGATTGAATACCCTTTTAAAGTTGATGGTGCTAAATCCATATCCGAATCAAAAAACGAATCCCAATAAAAAACCAAATGTCCGCCCCTTGGAGGTCAAGCTAATGTTAGAGTTTAATAAATCTTCAGCTATCGACATCGAGAAAGGAAATTCGACAACAACTCATAATCATGAAACCATTGAAACCGTTGTCAAAACGGAGAATCAGGAAACTAATAAAATAGGCTTAACTCAGCCAAAATTTTGGTCTAAGCCACTGATTGGACATATCGCCTTAACTTCTGTATTGGTTTTACTGATTACTGTAGGAGTAATCTTTCTCTATTCCTTAGGTAACTACCAAACCCAAAAGTGGTTGTTACCCCCAAGAGCACCAGTTGCCTATACTGAGACCATCGCTGAGGCTGCTCCCCTTGAACAAGAAAGAATTAGTGACCAAATCCAAGAAATCCAAGCGCGAGACCAAAGACATTTTAAAATGATGACATTCTTCTACAACAATTACTATATGTCTAAGTTAATGACCTATGGTACAGCGATTGTAGCAGGAATTTGTTTACTCTTTATTATTCGAGCAGGTTGGAATAGTACTCACCCTTATGTGATTAATATCTTCGTAGTGGTTTCAGCATCAGCTATTATGTTTGGAAATCTTCCTGGATTATTCCGGTATGAGGACAGTATTGTCAATAACAAACAGTTATACCTGAACTATGCATCTCTAAAGAATGAGGTAAATAGCTACTTGGTCACAGGTCAAGATATCCATGGTAATCCTAGAGAAATGAAGTACTTCATTAATCACATTGATCAGGAATTAAGTCGATTAAATCAACTACCAATTGGGTTTGAGAGAACTCGACTCTTAGATTATCCCAATTTATATAGCAGCTCTCAATTGGATCAGGGACTTTAGTCCTGGGTTATAGGGAGTAGGGAGTAGGGAGTAGGGAGTAGGGAGTAGGGATGCAGTTGCTGTTTCCGTGTTCAATTTAGTCTAATGATATTTTGGCTGAAATGGATTTTACTAGGTGTTATGCTAGCAGTGAGCATCCTACTCCTAAGGCAAGTCCTCTATGACCGTTGCTCAAGAATCTACTTAGGTCTGAAATATCCAGCACCAGGTAAATTGGTAGATGTGGGCGCTAAACCTTGGCCAATAGGCACGCGCGTCGCGTTCAACCAACCGGTTAATCTACCCTACACCGAACGCCAAAGGCGAACAAGCAAATAACCTTTAACCTAACAACTAACCTAACAACCGGTTAACCTTCAACCAAATAACCTTCAACCAAATAACCTTGGCCAATAGGCCAAGCGATCGCGTTCAACCTAACCACCGAAGTTACGACCCATCCCTAACCCTCTGTTGGCTTTAACCCGATCACCTCTGCCACAGCAGCAGTTGTCGGCTCAATCCCTTCTGTCAATGGGTTGTTGCTGTGTTCGATTGCAGTATCTGGATCTTTGAGACCATTACCTGTCAGTACACAAACCACGGTTGCTCCTGTGGGTACCTGGTCTTTTACTTTCAACAAACCAGCTACTGATGTAGCGCTCGCTGGTTCACAAAAAATTCCTTCTTGGGATGCCAATAACCGATAGGCATCTAAAATTTCTTGATCGGTAACGCTATTAAATGCCCCTTTACTAGCTTCTTGGGCTGCGATCGCTTTTTCCCAGCTAGCTGGGTTGCCCACCCGAATTGCGGTTGCAATGGTTTC
>NZ_JAAHGN010000417.1:0-6179 GCF_010672485.1 Moorena sp. SIO2C4
TTTAGTAATTTCGCTCTGTAACTGGAGTGCAAGTTTATTAACCGCTTTCTCGCCATTTCTAAAGGAAAGATATCCCACTAATCCAACCGCTGTGAAGATCTGCAATACAAAAGGGACAATCAGGACAGTTCCTAGGGAAACTTTGGAGACCAAACGGTTGAGGGGTTTGATGGTCAGCGTCATGACATTGAAAAAAACAATTGCTGTTCAACCTTGAGCTAGATTTCAGTTTGGCTGAAATCATGGTATTGGTAGCAATCGGCTGTTGACGATGAGATCGTGATCAGGATTGCTCTGATCTGAGTCTTCCCCAAAAAAAGAACGAAATACCAGCTTTTTTTGCCAAGTTTGCTTCTTATTTCTAGCGCTTATAGCGTTTTCAATTGGGTATTGAATGTACCTCATCAGTATCAGGAACGCTATAACAATCTTTCCCATCTCCCCGCGCCCGGGCCCCACACTCCCCGCGCCCGGGTCCCACACTCCCCACACTCCCCGCGCCCGGGCCCCACACACAGCGCTATACCTTGTTCAGAGCTTGGTCAAAGGTCATCAACAGGGATTCCAGGGAAAAAGTAGACTTAGCATGGATATAACCATCTTTGGCTAGCCTATCTGCAGCCCTTGGATCACTGAGCAAATTACCAATGACCTTAGCCAATGCTACTGAATCTCCTGGCGGTACCAAGTGACCAGTCTCGCCATCCTGAATCAACTCCACTGCACCACCAGCAGCAGCAGCAACTACGGGTCGTTTTGCCAACTGACCCTCGACAATCACCCGACCAAAGGGTTCCGGTTCAGTAGAGGTATGGACTACAATATTGCAAGCAGACATCAATGCTGGCACGTCATTGCGAAATCCCAGCATGTGAACACGACCAGCAAGTTCTGGTGCGGCAGCCATAGCTTTGAGCCGTGAGGCGTATTCCGCTTCACCAAATAGGGCTTCACCAACCAACAGGGCATGTACATTGGGGAGTTCCTGTAATGCTTCTAGTAAAATATGCTGACCTTTCCAGTAAGATAGCCGACTGAAGACACCAACCAGTGGAGCATCACCAATGCCGAGCTGGTCACGGATTTGAGCTGATTGATCCGATGCCAGATTATCGAAGGGGTCTGAAGCAATACCGTTGTAAACCAGTGTTGCTAGGTCTTCGCGTCCCCCAGCAGCGATAAAGGCTTCACGAGTAGCACGAGAATTAACCAATACTTGAGATACTCGACGATTAGCTAGGAAAACGGCTATGGCACGATTGACCGAGCTAAAGTGTGGTGCGGTCACAATATCTCGCAGGTGCCAAACCACTGGACGACCGCCCATCAATGTTGCGATCGCAGCAGCAATGAACGCTTTTTGGGAGTTCGCGTGTACTAGCTCAAAGTTACGTCCAGCTGCTGCTATTTGACGAGCCATCCACCACAGGGCAGGTAATGCTTTGACAGCGCTGAGTCCCCCTGAACTCCTTACGTCTAAGATGGCTTGGGATGCAGGTATGACCTTGACCTTCACCTGTGCAGCTTCCAGCCGTTCCCGGAACGGGCCATCGGCAAAAAGCAGTACTTCGCTGGTTTCCCGGTAGGCAGTAGCCAGATCCAGCAGGCTCAACTCAGCTCCGCCCAAAACGGCGGCATGATCGACAAAAAGGACTCGACGGCGCGTCATAAGAGCGAGTAGTGCACAAAAGTGTGTTTAAAAATTGCAAACAAGCTCCCATTATACCCTCATCAAGAATGAGGGCAAATTTTCAAACACACTTTAAGGTTAGAGACATCTCCAGAAACTCGGTTTCAATTTTGGAGAGGTATTATAGTTCACATGTATAGCACGGGAAGTATAGTTTAGGACATAGTCTTTTAGTTGAAAGGGAGCAGGGAGCAGGGAGCAGGGAGCAGAAGATGTCTTAAGCTTTACTTCGACTGCTATACTATTTTATTGGCAACAGGGCTAAGAGCGTTTCTCGCACTTATGAGGTGCAGTCTTGAAGGATAAGCAATATCGCTGACTCGTTCACCAGAATTACTATATTAATCCATGGCAGCAATGGCAGCTTCATACACAGATTTAATTCGTTGAGCAATCACCGGCCAAGTATAGTTCTCATGAACATAAGCTTGACAAGCCTCAGAGCTAGGTAGTTGACGCTGACCAGAAAATACCTCGATCATGCCCTGAGCAAGTTGATCAACAGAAGTCCCCTCAAACAATAAGTCTTCCGAAAAACCCTGTAGAATCTCTGGAATACTATCTACAGGTGTTCCTAGAACTGGCGTTCCATTTACCAAGGACTCAATAACAATCAGACCAAAGCCTTCCCATGCCACGGTTGGCACAACTGAGAAAGTGGCAGCACGGTAAGCTAGGGCTAAATCTTGGTCGGACACAAAACCCAACAAGCGGACATGGTCAGTCAGTCCTAATGCTTCAATCTGTGCTTGCAAGGTTGGCATCAGTGTGCCTTTACCCGCTATCAGTAGCAGCACGTCTGGATAGCGCTTACGCACCTGATCTACTGCTGCAATTAAATTTTCCAAGCCCATGCGTTTAGCTAACCGTCGCACAGCTAAGATAATTGGTCGATCTTGAGGCCAGCCTAGTTTTGACCGTGCTTCCTGGGATGTAATGGTGGTGTCGAAACGCTCGGTATCAACCCCCGGAGGAATGATGTGAATCCGCTCTAGTGGGATATGATACTCTCGGTGCAAGGTGTTACGAAAAGCCTCAGAAAGTACGATAAACTGGGCTATCCGTTTGTAAGTAACCCGCTCTAGCATCCATTTTAACCGAGTCGCAATGGTATTGCTGCCTTCTACATGCCCTTCTAATGCCCAAGGTCCTTGGAAGTGCATCACCATTGGGCGACTGTCTAATTGATCGAGGATTGGAAAGGTATATAAAGCAAAGTGGGACACTACTAGGGGGTAGTCTTCCTCCTTCAGCACTTGATGCATCGTCTGTCGGATACCGCTCCAGCGTTGCCAGAGAGGGGATTCATGGTTAGCAAAGGCTTGGACTTGACCACCGGAGTTTTCAGATACAGCGGTTGAGCCTGCCACTAAGCCATGCATCTCCACACCAGCTTGGGGTAAGTAACGAGTGCAATCGTAATAAACTCGGTTGAGTCCTCCTGCTTGTTCAGGGAACCAACCCATACCGATTTGAAGTGTTTTCAAAGTACTATAGCCTCGATAGTGTTTCTTATTGCAAAGGGAAGAGGGAGTAGGGAGTAGGGAATCGGGAATCGGGAATCGGGAATCGGGAATCGGGATGCATCGCTTCTGGCTTCTGCCTTCTGGCTTCTGGCTTCTGCCTTTTGCCTTCTGGCTTCTGCCTTCTGCCTTGTTGTTGTGCAATTTAAATTTGTAACAGCTGATTAGGGGTCTATCTTTATCCGGTACATTAAAGCTTTAGCGTAAAAATCCTCTTCAGCAAATAGCAAGTATTCTCCATTTTTTCTTCGCACTACTCTTAATGCCATCGGGACATCTAGCCAACCTGTGGTTGATTTTACTTCTGGGCCGGGATTTATTTTGGCAATCTCTTGACCTGTGCGAAAATCATAAACTCGCACTTTAGCATATCGATTCGGATCTTTTTCAAAACTATTATCAACATAGCCGACAAATAAATAGTCTCCCGAAATAGCCATACTTTTCGGTAAATCTGGTCTGACTCCTTCGGAGGTTTGATTGTAAGCAATGACTATTTCACCGGCTTTTTGTGGCGCTTTACTCCAATTGATATATTTAACAGCTCTGTTACCAATCAATCCCCAATCACCCCTGTTATTAAAGGTCGGAGAATATCCAGCAATGTACATGGTATCGGTTTTCGGATGATACTCAAGTCGTTGAATAATTTGAAATTCCTTTGGCATTTCAAAGGATTGTTGATTGTTAATATCGTAAATAGGGCTGCCGTAGGAATCAAACCCTTTAAAGGATATTTTTTTAATACCGTTTGTAGCTGTACCTATCCAGATATTACCGTCATCATCAGGCCAAAATGCCCAACCCCGATAATTTTGTCCTTGATTATATTCACCTTGTTCAGCCTGTTCTTCTTGTCCATTACCGTTTTTATCTTGCCAATACCGATAATCCAATTGACTTCCCCAAAATGAAGCAGTGGGAATAGCAACTTCCCCATCAGTTGCCGGATTAAAGCGATAAACATGGATACCAGCTGACTCAGTATACATACTATTGGTAAACATCAGCTTCCGACCCTTAACCCGGCGAATCATAGCACCAGCATTATGCTTGATCGTCTTCTTAATCCGATTATCATTAGGATACTTAAAGGGATTAACGGTATGGGCGACATGAGTCCATTCTTGACCTGATGATTTACTGTAATCTAGTTTAAACTGTTGATTTTTCGTATGAACAACAGTTTCATCCGCTGGATCAATATCAGGAATGTCAATAAATAAGAGACCTTGTAATTTCCAATTGAGAGTCCCATCCAGTTTGTAGCTATCCAGGGTTAATCCACCCGCTTGCCAAGCGTAAATCCGACTGGGATCACTGGCGACATAAATATTATTATCCTGATCAACTCCAATCCCGGTAATGGAATTAAAATGTAAGGGTCTGATTTTTCCAATTTCCTGAGGATTTCCGCTGTAGATTCCCCCTTTAACACCAAAGGTTCCATCAGGAGTTGGATTTCCACTGCTGTCTAGATTTTTAAAGATTTTAATCTGGTTATCAGGTCCACCATCTCCTACTAAGAGGCGATTTTGATTATCCACAACAATAGCTGTAGGGATGCTAACCGAATCAAGTTTGCCTTGAACTTTGCCCGTTTCTGTATTTAACTTAAGGATATTCTTTGTCTTGTTCTGGATAACCCACAAGGAGCCAGTTTTATCTAAGGCTAACTTACCCGGTTTATTCACTGACCATTCTTTAACCGGTTTCATGGTCTGGGCATCATAAACTTTGATTTTATTGTTAGGAGTATCACTAACATATAAGCGACTATTATCTGCTGCAATTCCCCGAATCAAACCTTGATTGGTATTGATAATCAACATACTCTTATCATAGCCATTACCCCCCTTAAATTTTGCTCCTTTATAATTACTTCTGTTATAGCGACGAACACAATACCATTTATCATCAGAATTGGGATATCCTACGCCATAGCGACCCTTTTGTGTCATCGCGATGTAAATATAGTTATCATTCACTGCGATCGCAGTTCCCCCGGATCGTCCCCAGCCATGGGTAGCATCTAGTTGACCAAGAACATCACCATTTTTATAAACCCCCCCTTCTCTACCAGCTTCATCCCAGGGAGCATTAGCATAAACCGTACCATCGGGACTTACAGCCATCCCTAACATCGATAACTGGACATGTTTACCCTTGCCGGGAAGCTCACCTCCAGGACCATAGGTATTACCGATCCAAGAGGTAGTGTAAGTCAACCTTTGGCTTGGGTTGGATTCAGCAGTTATAGTGTCATTGTTGCTAATCACAGAATGGGCAATTATTACCAAAACAGCGATCACAGGAACAATCGCAGCATATTGCCATTCGGGGATACGTATTGACATAGTTTTTTCCCTGAACTCGAAACTATTTAAAAGACTGGAGCCTGCAACCTGGGGTAGCTAGCCGTCAAGCTTCCTTAGGAACGTTTTAGAAGCTGATGATAAACAGCAGTAATCTTCTCCACCATAGTGGTGAGGGTTAGATCCTCAATGTTTTGCTGTGCTGCACGTCTTAATCTATCTTGTTCAGACGGACTAGCCAGAAGCATCTCGATCTGATCTGCTAGTGCGATCGCATTTTTAGGAGGAACTAGCACCCCTGCCTTACCGTAATCTAGTGCTTCGGGAACACCATCAACGCTAGTAGCAACAATCGGGCAACCCACCTGTCGTGCTTCCATCAAAACCAGAGGGAAAGACTCACGGTGTGAAGCCAGGACAAAAATATCCGCTGCCATCATGTAAGCTTGAGGATTTTTTTGAAAACCTTCGAAGTGGATACGATCAGCAACTGACGATGCCGCAGCTTGAGTTTCAAACATTTGACGGTCGGGACCATCTCCCACTAAGTACAAATGTGCCTTAGGACAACCCTTAGCGACCTGCTCAAAAGCGCTAATTAACTCAGTAATTCCCTTACGTCGGTTCATGCCAGCTACGGTGACAATAGCT
>NZ_JAAHGN010000418.1:0-6179 GCF_010672485.1 Moorena sp. SIO2C4
TGTTAAAACAGTAGAGGCCAATTTCCATAGCCTTAATCACTAATTCGATATCACTTTTGTTGTCAGACACAGCCTCTACCTCAATTCCTTGGGTAATCAAAGAGTCTAAGGTTTCTAACCAGTCCTTTAGAATCTGGATAGCACCATCAAAATCCCAGCGATTCAGCAGTTTTTTGACAGTTTGATATTTTTGACTGCGCCGATAACGCCAGTAGGAAAATAGGTTACAATCAGATAGTTTACCGTCTAAAATTCCGTCAATTGATAAATCTGGGCTGAGAAAGATGGGATTTTTGAAGCTGGCTGCCATGGTTTGGATTTGCAGCGCCATTTTCATCTGATTTGTTCCACCTTTGGTGCTGATTAAAACTAATTCCTCTTCTGATGGATTTTTATCAATTCCCTCAGCTTGACTAATCTCATTAAGAGCTTGGTAATAGTAGCCAAGCATGCGGTCTTGGTCATTACCAGGAATATCAGCAGGAATAATTTTCCACTCTAGGGAAAACTCCCATCCTTCTTCTTTAAGCCACTTGTCCAAGATATCGAACAAATAGATGGTATCCTTCTGATGACCTTCTGGTTGATTTTCACTTTGTTGGTCTGTGACGAAAATATATCCCTTTTTTGCCCCAAGACTGATCGCCTTTTTAATGGCACCACCAATCCTAACTGGCATCAGACGAGGATGCCAGTAATCTGGATTGGCTTGGTACTGATTAAACAAAACTTCTGTAAGCTTTCGGCTGGTTTGCTTAACCCCAACCTCAAATCCTAGTTCTTGGTAAAGATGCTCTCCTTCAATATACTTACGCTGGTCATTCCAAATTTCACTACGTTCAGGAGTTAAGGCAGCTTTTTGTTTATGGAGATTGGGTTCATCTCCCAAGAAGTCAATGGGTAGATAATAGTTTTCTCCTGCTATTGGTAGTTGAATAGCTAGATCAGAGGTGCCAATGTTAGCGATGAGAATTGCCATGATCTGTTTTAACCTTTTTTAATAAATTATAGGTGGGGTGTAAGCATTCAGTGGTCAGCTGTCAGCTGTCAGCTTTCCGTAACTCGGATTAAACAAATGGTTACCTGTTTTGGTGTTGCTGAATCAAGGAATGAATAGGAGTAGAGTGGGCATCCTGCCCGCTCCATAAGATCGCCGAACAGGCAAGATGCCTATTCCACAGCTGCTAACAGGCAAGATGCCTATTCCACCTCACTCTTAAAATCATTCCATTATTAAGCAATGCTCCTGTTTGATTCCATAGCTGATAGCTGATAGCTAATAGCTGTTCGCGTAGCGTGCGCGTAGCGCTTAAGCTGTTCGCGTAGCGTGCGCGTAGCGCTTAAGCTGATAGCTTACGGGGCTGTTTTTACTATAATGATGGATACTACCTGAGGCTGTCATCTGTTTTGATGCGAATGACGAAATTATGAACGACTTTTTGGAAATGGCCAGACTTTAGTGTAGGCAGTTGCCTCTTGCTGTAATTTATCAAGAAACTTGTTACGGGGCTTGACATTAGCACCAAACACGGTGACCACTTGGTAATTTCCTAAATCAGCAATCCAAACCGGAGAGCGATCGCCTGGATGACCACACAGGTCAGGGTCATAAATTCTGTCTCCTTTCCGATTAGTGATTTTCAACTTATCTGAGTGCAACACGGCTAAAGCATAAGGTTTATCAAACTGTTCTTGCCCAGAACAGAGGATAATCTGACAGTTACGATCTACCGCTTCTCGCCATTCCTTTTGGCTTAATCTCGGAACTGGTAAAAGCGATCGCGGATTAACTTGCTGATCACTCAGAGTAGCTAAAGCTGTACAAAAATCCTCCAATCTCTGCTGAAAACGAGACTTAAATTCTCCGGGAGTATCGGGTAATTGCCAGCATAAATCATTTTCCTTTGCTCTCAACCGACTACCGCGATAGTAAGGTTGTTTGGGATTTTGACGATTTTTGCGAGAATAAAGAGGTCGTCTTGCTCCCTGTCCGACTCCACCAAGATGAAACATTAACCAAGTCAAGTTTACCAATAACTTTTGAATAGTATCCCGTTCAGCTTGGGTGGTTGGTGCTTCCCGGGAATAACTCAGTTTTAGGGTTCCCTGTTGTTTGAGACAAGGTTGATCTTTAGGCTGTTCTGAAGTTCGAGGATTTTTGGCATCAGTAATATTAAACTGAATCCATCCTTGAGTTTGAGGTTGAATTGAACCAAACAACTGACATTCCCACCTCTTTACTTGTGCTACTGGTAAAAAGCCTAAAGCCAAAGTACGGAACCAGTAGCTCAGCATAGATTTAAAAGCTATAGGGCGCACCTCGGCTTCTGCATAGTCATCGGGTTTACCATTTGTCTTCAAAGGTTGGCGAACATTCCTAAAGCGTTTATACCCGTGAATCAGTTGACCTTCAAGGGTAAACTTGACCTGAAAAAATGGCTGACAATTATTATTTTCACCTTTAACCAGCATTTGACCATAGCCAGTATTAATCTGGGAACCAACACCGGATTGTAACCCCTTTTTCAACCAAGTTTTGACTTGATTCAAGGTATCTTGCTCACATCTAGCAGTTGGACGTAACCCAATTAAAAATTTCGGTTTGTTAAGAGAAAGGAAGGGATTAGGATTAGGGCTATACTTGGGATAGTCTTGATCCCAACTCCAGATATTATTAGCCATATCCACAGCTAAGCCTCTCTTCTCGACTCCCCATTGCTTGGCTAAGGGGTAAGCATCCAGAAAAATCACTTTCCCTGCACGGTCTTTGTCTTCAGCTTCCAAGGAACCAAAGTACTGTGCAACGTGTTTTTCTGCTTGTTGGTGGGCTTCCTCCCTCTGTTGCTGAGTTACTTCTGCTTTCTGCTGGAGCATATTGTCTAGAATAGCTTGAGTGAATTCCCAAAGTGCCTGACGTCTTGCCACACCTCGCAGAGTACTGGAAGGAATATAAGGTATTCCCAAGGCATCGAAGGCCGGAAGCAGAATATTTTCCGGTCCGGTTTGTCCCCCTACACGCATCCGCCAAGCACACTCAACCTCAAATGTATTATCCTTTCCAGCAATTAGCTGAGTGCGCTGGTTGAGGGTTTCCAAGCGTTTTTTGTATCCTCCAGCTTTTTCTGCTGCCATCTGGAGAACTTGTACCTTGGTTAAGTTATTCTGTTGCTGGTTTTTCTTGTCACCTTTTGCTGATGATGACTCAATCACAGGTTGAGGCGATCGCATCCAGCGTAGATATTCTACAAAACTAGCAGAATTATTAGGTTGGAATCCCTTCGGGAGTTTTTCTAGCCAAGTGGGAAGGGATTGATTGTCTGTATTTAAGGTCATTAATCTGACTCTCCTGGTTTAATGTCGTGGTAAACTGCATCTGCCCAGAAACTAAACTCTTGGGCTATAGCTAGTGCTACCCCTGTCAGACCCAGATATTGGTCATGTTTCATGGTATTGAGGGTTGCTAAACCGTCTTCATTGACTAAATTTCCGACTCCAGGAACGTTTTCTAAACTGCGAAAATAGCTTTCAATCACCTCTCTTTTGCCTTCCTGACTCTTGGTTGTCCTTTGGCCTATAGTAGGTGGCTTTTGTGGATCCCATTTATCAAGGGCAATTTCCTCACCTTTCAGACGCATTAATCCCCACGTGGCAACATAGGTATAGAGTTCTACTGCTTGACTCTTTTGCTCTTGAAGATGCTGTTTATAGTCTTGGGACTTAATCTCCTTGTTTTCCAAGGCTTTGTCATAGCGCGATCGCAAATCTTTTAAAGCTTCATACGCATATTTACTCAGAGTCCGTGGATCAAACATCATCCTTTCCCCTCTTTTTTGCCATTAGATTCTTTCTGTGGTGCCATCCACTGTTGCACAAATCCTCGTCCTAAACTTTCCTGTCCGCCAATTTGCAACAGGGAATTCTCCTTTAATAGCTGTTGAAAATCATCAAGATGCTCTTGGGCAGTACCATTAACTTGAGTAGTAACTCCCCAAGGGAAGTACATCAAAGTATCAGGAGGAATTGCTTCTTCATAGCGAAAACTGCCATCTGTAACAACCTTGTGTTCATTTAGCTTTACCTTTACCTGTCGCCACAGGCTCATCTGAATCAGAGTTTCACAGTGCTGGTTTGGCAAGACCAACACCTTATCAATACTGGTTTCATAGCCTTTAGGAATAAAATCTTGCCAATTCGGAAAAGGCTGCAAACTCCCGCCATCAATCAAGGCATCTTTCAGATAAACTGACTCTTTTTTGGGTATATTGCTACGGTAGTTTTTGATAGTATTAATACTACCATTACTATGGTTAAGCCTTACCCACCGTTGTAGTAATAAAGGACAACTAATCCAAATCACACCATGACTTAAAGAGGAAACGGGAAACCATAGGATTGAGCCATCTCCTATCCAAATACTGCCCTGTTCCAGTTGAGTTAGTTTGCGGTCTGTTTCCAATTCATAATAGTCAACAAAATCTTGATTCTTCAAATCCTCTAAATTAGGACCAAAAAGCTTAACTCGCCTAATCTGAGATTTAATCACGTTGTCTTCATTATTCGGGTCAATATTGCTTCCCACATTTGCTCGATATCGTCCCCGAATTGTACTCGAAGGTAAATAGGGAAAATTCGTATGAGATTCCCGGGCAATTCCTACTAAATTCCCTTCTTGACTCGTTCCCCCAGTATGTAAGGGAGAAAGTAGATATAAATAAGCAAGATTAACTGTCATTTTATCTTACCCCACAAAAGTTTTCCATAGTTCAATTGCCTAAAGGTTTCCAAATCATCATTATTACTATCAGGTAACAGCAGTTTATCCTTAGGTAAGTTTTCGCCAAAACTATAAACGGTACCTGGTGGCACAAACGCCCGTTGGGGTGATAAAGCAGGCTGCCAATTTCCCTTTGCCTGAGAATTCAATACCCGACGTTTGATCTGGGTTCGACCACCCCACAGTAATGGGCGATCGCTTACACAACCTCTGAGAGTTTCTTTCCAGTTACTGGGATAAACGCCATACTTAGCTTTCTGTTTTTCTGCTATTCCCGGAGTGAGTAAATAGGCAAAGTTGCTCGATTTTTGTTCAGAAAACTGCTCCAAGTCTTGCCAGGATTTTAAGGGCTTGATGGGGGAAACTATGGCTCGATGTCCCTCTCCTCCCAAGCGCACAACGGTCTGGTCTATTTTAATACTAATCCCTGCTACTAGTCGCCATCCCGGATGCATACGCACTGCTATTTCAGTGAAATAACCTTCTTCATCCCGTACCTGCCTAGTCCCTGATTTCATATGTATATGGGGTAGTATTTGTAGACTCCAAGGGTGATCACAGAAGTAATCTTTATCCTTGTTATCCTTTTTATTCTCAAAATTATTCCCTTGGAGATACTTGCTCAAGGCTTCAGCTTTAATCCAAGGTTGAGGAGAACCACAGATAAATTCATTATCCTCAAGTTGAGGAGGAACCATTGGTTGCAATTTGTCCCTATCAAAACAGATATAATCCCAACCGGGCTGAGTATCCTTTGGTTGAAGACGCTTTATCTTATCCCAAGTATCAGTTGCATCTTTGTTATAATCCTCTGCTTCGGTAGGATTATCTTTTTTGCTAACACAGAGTAAATCCTTTGGTGTTGGTAACCATAGTGTATCTTGTTCATCTAACAGAAATGGTCCGATAAATGTTAAATTTCGTTTCTTATCTTGCTGTTTATATCCATAATGGGGTAACGCAGAACGAATGGCTTGAAAGACGGTAATGGGCATGGGAGGAAACTGCCCATTTGCCCAAGACCCTTCCCCTGGACTAAAGGGTTTTGATTCTCGGAACAGTAACACATCTATCGGTTCAATGGTATACCAAGATAGCATTTTTTTTAGAGGGAGTAGTGAGTAGGGAGTAGGGAACAGGGAATCGGGAATCGGGAATCGGGAATCGGGAGATTGTTATTAAGGGTAGTTATCCTGACATGATATAAGCCTTCAATGGTCGTATTTCTGCCTTTTGCCTCTTGCCTCTTGCCTTTTGCCTTTTACCTATTGCCTGTTCCCTATTCCCTATTCCCTCCATTGCTGACGTTGTACCATTTTATCTACCCAAAAAGCACTGAATTTTAATAACATTGCTAAATCCTTTTGTTGGGTACCGAGGGCGCTTTCTCCAGCAGCTTTTCGGA
>NZ_JAAHGN010000419.1:0-6169 GCF_010672485.1 Moorena sp. SIO2C4
TTGAGGACATCATCCTCTAGCTTGCGCTTCGTGATATCCTGTACCACGGACACCACTCCGATGATGGTGCCATCAGATTCAATTAAGGGAGCATTGTGCCACTGGCAAAATATACTACTGCCATCTTGTGGATGGTAGTTTTCGGTAATGCAGTTGCTATACTGAAAATTCAAACAGTCTTGCAGAACTCGCTGGAACTGCTCTACGGAAGATTGCGGCTTGATCAATTGATGGGCACGATGTCCAAAGGCTTCCATCTTGGAATAGCCAAAAATTTTCTCGGCTACATGGTTCCACTGCATCACTTCACCATCCAGGCTCCACTCAATGAAACCAAGAGGAGTTTGCTCTACCAAGAGGGACAAGGTTTGTTGGGATCTCAGTAGTTCTTCTACGGTTTGCTTACGTTCAGCAATTTCCTTTTCCAGAGCTGTGTTAGTCGCTTCTAGTGGAGCTCGACTGGAGAATGCTAAGACTTTTGGCATCACTACTACTAGTGCGATCGCGCTAGAAAGAGAAAGTATGGCACTAGTCCCTTTGACTAAACCAGAGAGCCAATAATCGGGATGCCAAATTCTCCAGACCTCCAGCAAGTGACTGTTGCCACAGAACAAAACCCAGGCACTAAATAGTAATAAAATCTTGAGTAATGGCAGATCTTGGTTTTGAGACCAACAATAGATCAGCAACAGCAGAATAGAGTAATAGGATAGGGCAATTAGCAAATCCGATCCAGCATGAAGTCCAACTAATTCAGGCTTCCAGACATAGCAATGCTCCTGGGATAGATAATGACCGGAGAACATGTCTTGTAAGGTTTTGAGCATATGCCGTTGGTCAATTGGGCAAGAATTTCCAGCAGCACCGACGGTAACAGCAATGGTCAGATTAACCAGCTTGGTTTCGTACCAAGTAGCAGATCTCCCACTTATCCGTTGGAGTTAATTCCCTTTTGAAGTGGAACTGGGTATCAAGAAGGTAATCACCTCCGAGGACACTAAGACACACTTAGTTCTTATATTGTTAACGTTTTGACCACCGACTGTAAATCTGTGAAATTACGGAATTTTAACTTGCCCCATAACTCTTTGCCCAGAGAACTTTAAATCCCAATTTAGGAATTAGATAGCTCGATTTCTCTTTCTATTCCAAGATTGCAGCATCACCTGCCAGCATACCTGGCTGAAATAGAGAGTGATGTTCATAATACCCAATAACCGAGTGGCATCTTCTAGCATGGCTCGGGTTCCTTTTCCTGACAAATGGGAGAAGTCCACCAAACCAGATATGACAAATAAAATTGCCGCAATCATCAGGAGTATATATGGTGTAGCTCGAATTATCCTCCAAAAAGCTAATCCATAGAGGATGGCACCTATGCCATACATAAAATACACCGGCGCTTTGGAAATCCCTTGTTTTGCTAGTATTAAATTAATCCTGAAGACATCATCAATTAATAATATTCCAATGCCAAGGGCAGAGTATAAAAGAAATCGATTTATTTTTTGATTGGGCTGGATTTTGTTCAGCAATAACCAGCACCATAAACAAATGGTTACTACTACGCACCACATTAATTCAGACACAGCTGATAAAGTGCCGATGTAGGGGCGATTGAGAAGAAAAGGATCATCAAAAAGTCCTACGACTATATAACCCCTGTCCTGAATCTTGACATAGATACTTAAAACTAAAAATAGTATAATAACTAAGCTGTTATACCAAAGAATATAATTATCGTGGCGCAGCTGTTTTATAAGGATTTTCAGCATCGAGGTGAAACAGGTAAATAAGCAATTGTTTGTTGGGCTATATACTTAAGCTAACACAGGAGCTAATGGTAATCGGTCATTGCTCGGTAGTAGTGAGGAAAAATTACTGATTACTAATTTACCATTAAGGTAAATTTAATATAAAGCCCTGGTTGAAGCTGTTAGCCTTGTTTTCTTCTGTTAAATTAGTCTTGGCTTTTGCTTGTAAATCCGCAATTTTTTCTAAAAACTATCTGATTTCAATCTGGGTGAGGTACCTCGTCCTAGGTTAATTGGAGTCGGGAGTCGGGAGCGGTGCGACCCGTGGCGAATTTAATTCGCCAACGGAAAGCGCACCGAGGGAGTCGGGAGTCGGGTCGAAAATTATACCCATATCACCATCTGACCATCTGACCCATCTATCTTTTACGAGAAGAAAACAGCTCTACCTCTGTTCCCCTGAAGCTTTGTCTGTTCCAATTCTTAAGGAGGGTGTGATTCCATCTAGCCCTAAGCCATGAAAATGATTTAAACTGCTGTGGATGTGATTATAGATTTCAGTGATTGCCTATGCTCTATACTCAAGAGTACATTAGGGAAACTGAAGCAACCCGCGTGCGGGTACTCAGTGAAGCACTACCCTACATCCAAAAGTTTGCTGGTCGCACAGTCGTGGTTAAGTATGGTGGTGCGGCAATGAAAGACAGCAATCTCAAAGAACAGGTGATCCGGGATATTGTATTCTTAGCTTGTGTAGGTGTACGACCAGTCGTTATCCACGGTGGTGGTCCGGAAATCAATAGCTGGCTGGGGAAATTAGGGATTGAGCCACAATTTAAGAATGGTCTGCGGGTGACCGATGCTGCCACGATGGATGTAGTGGAAATGGTGCTGGTGGGTCGGGTGAATAAAGAGTTGGTCTCTGGGATTAACTACGCCGGTGGTAATGCTGTTGGGCTGTGTGGCAAAGATGGTAACTTATTCGTAGCACGCCCAGAAGGTCAAGAGGGTATTGGCTTTGTTGGGGAAGTGAGCACTGTGGATGTGCGGCTAGTAGAGTCTTTGGTCAATAGTGGCTACATTCCAGTAGTGTCTAGCGTGGCGGCTGATGATACTGGCCAAGCTTACAATATCAACGCTGACACGGTGGCTGGTGCGATCGCAGCTGCTTTAGAAGCAGAAAAGCTGATCTTGCTGACTGATACCGCTGGGATTTTGAAGGATCCTAAAGACCCATCTAGCCTGATTCCTCAGCTAGATATTCAACAATCACGGCAGTTGATTGAGAGTGGGGTAGTGTCTGGTGGGATGATTCCTAAGGTAAACTGCTGCGTGCGATCGCTTGCTCAAGGGGTACGTGCGGCTCATATTATTGATGGTCGCATTCCCCATGCCCTGCTCCTGGAAATCTTCACCGATGAAGGAATCGGTTCGATGATTGTCGGATCAGCATTTACCAACTAAGCACAAATGGCCAATGGCAACTAAGAAATTGTTAATTGAAAATTAAAATTAACAATTAACAATAATTAATTATTAACAATTAATAATTAAAGAATGACTAATGGCTAATGAAAAATTTTCCCTAGAGTACCAGTCAGGAAAAGCTGCATTTGAACGAGGAGAGTATCGTGCTTCTATAGAGCATTTGACCACAGCCAGGAATTTGGTAAATCTATCCTCTGGGCTCGGGGGAGAGGTGCAAATGTGGTTGGTGATGGCTTATGAGGCAGCTGGGCAAAAAGCGGAAGCGATCGCACTATGTCAACAGCTGACTAGCCATCCTGACCTAGAAACCTCCAAAGAAGGCAAAAATTTACTCTATATTCTGCAAGCTCCTCAGCTTACTAGACCAGCAGAATGGATGACCAACATTCCTGACTTAGGTGCGATCACAGAAAGTGACGACCGGGAGAGTTATGTGAATTATAGGTCTTTTAGCGGACGCAAGCAGCCTAGCCTAGGCTTGGTACCAGAACCCCTAGATCCTGCTGAGATTAACACTAAGGATAATCAATTCGTCTGGCTAGCTGTTGGTTTGGTGAGTTTAACCCTGGGTGGATTGATTTGGTTTGGGCTTTGATATGACTAGCTAGCAGAGACTGTTTTTTTAACTTTGCTTAAATCCAAGGGTTGGGTGGGTCGCACCGCGTCGCAAAAAGCGCGGGTCGCACCGCTCCCGATTCCCGATTCCCGATTCCCGATTCCCGTTCCCCTCCTGGGAGGGGTTAGGGGTGGGTTCCGATTCCCGATTCCCGATTCCCTGCTCCCTGCTCCCTGCTCCCTAGAAAAATGTACCTCACCGAATTAAAAACTGCTATAGTCAGTTGATTAACTATCTGGGGCGGTTTTTTTATCCATCGCTTTGCTAGAAAAAAGACCTTTCTTGCTGATACTTCTCCAATACATTACTATACCTGTAATTAACATAAAAAGTAATCCTAAACCATTTAAAAGTACATAAATTGGCCTCAGTTGATCACCAAGGAATCTTCCTTCGTGAATCACCATTAAAAAGTGGGCTTGATCTTTGGAAAGCCCAAACCAGCTTCTCCCTAATCGATAGGCTATCCCGGTGATTGCTGTGATCATGAAAGGCAGTAAGATGATTGGAGCTAAGGTACTATGCAGTTTACGTAAAGTAGGCTGATTCATAGGATTTCGGCTGGTTTTTGATATTCTATAACATGATTACAGCATGTTATGGTATCAGTTTTGGGTTATGTATGTAACAAATCGACCTATTGTTTAAGAAATCCCTAAGGACACTAAGAAAAAAAGGAGAAGGGTTGGTGAAGTTAAATTTTGTGAGTTTAAGGCAGTTGGTTAGTGGAACTCTGGGGCATTTACGGGTTCTGGGGGTGATTGTGCTGGCATCAGTGCTACTGTCTGGTTGTGTCAAATATGATCTTGGGGTCAGGTTTGACGGTGAACACCATGGCAAGATTGTCCAGCAGATCAAGCTTGGAGAACAGCTGACAAAGTTGAGCGATGCTGAAGCGACTGAATGGCTCAGAAGTCTCGAAAGTCGGGCAAAGCAGCTTCAGGGGAAAACTCAGCGCCTCTCAGACCGAGAAATTGCGATCGCAATTCCCTTTAACAACGGTAAGGAATTAGTATCCAAGTTTGAGCAGTTTTTTAACCCAGTTGGTCACCCAGAAGATGCCCGATTAGCACCAGAGAGTGATAGTAACCCCAGTTTTAACTCTAATTTACGCCTAGATCAAAACAACTTTCTGGTGGTGCAACGAAATCACTTAAGCTATGACCTGGATTTGCGCAGCCTAGGGGTAATCAACTCTGATAATGGCAAGATTGTGGTTACTGCTGGTTCACTGTTCGATTTGCAGTTTAGCCTAGAGACCCCTTGGGGAGCACACAGTATTGAGAAATCCCCCAATGTCATTAGCCCCAAAATTTATGATGATGGACATCAGCTAGTTTGGACACTGCAACCTGGTCAAATTAACCATATCGAAGTGGCATTTTGGCTACCCAGTTTCCTAGGTATTGGTATGATTATTATCATACTGGTGGTATTAGGTGGTTTCTACATAAAATACAAGTCTTTCCCCTGGGAAAGAACTGAAACTAATCAACCAGCAATACCATCAAAGGTGATGTAGTTTAAACCAGTTAGAGTTATACCAGTTAGAGAAACCAGTAATAGCTATTGGTTTCTTAACCACTAAGTTAATCAACATTAACTGGTAAGCATTCAGCCGTTAGCTGTCAGCCGTGAGCCAAAGGCTCACGCTACGCGAACAGCCTAATGCTTAAAATAAACCTCGAACCAAAAAATTTAACAGTTCGAGATTTTATCAAATTGAAAGTCTGGGTAAAAGCCCATCTAAGCATTCAGCAGTCAACCATTGGCCTTTGGCAAAGTGTGCCCATAAGCACATCAAGTAGCGTGGCCATAGCCCATAAGCTGATACGCGACACGCTGATAGCTGAATGCTTACGTTAACTTTCTATCATCTTATGAATAATTGTGGTTGGAGCACTTTGGTAATAAATTTGGCAGGATAACGGTTGCAGTAAATCCTGCTTATACTAGCCAGAATTGTTCTGAGTGCGGCGAAATTGTGAAAAAGTCTCTATCAACTAGAACCCATATTTGTAAGTGTGGATGTCAGTTAGATTCGCCGAAGGCGACGCTACGCGAACGAGACCATAACGCCGCCATTAACATCCTCGCCCATAGCATTGGGTACGGTGGGGCACATCGGAACCCTGGTCTTAGACAGAAACGCTTTCGGAGAACTGTCCTCTACTCTTCCTGGTTACGACCTGGTTGAGCAAGACGGTTCTGTGAACAAAGAATCCCCGCGTCTTTAGACCGGGGAGTGTCAAATTCCTTTGCAACGAGCCAGAAAGATTGCTCAGTATCGTCAGGCAGAACGAAAGTTGAT
>NZ_JAAHGN010000042.1:0-17183 GCF_010672485.1 Moorena sp. SIO2C4
CTATGGGGAAAAAATTCTGGCTCTATGCCAGGAAACCTGCCGAGCCATTGACGACTTACAAAGTCTCCAAGGTGGTACCTTAATTATTGGTGCATCTCAAACTACCGGAACCTATCTACTACCTCGGATGCTTGGTATGTTCCGACAACACTATCCTGAAGTGACAGTACAATTACAGGTTCACTCCACTCGCCGCACTTCCTGGGGTGTAGCCAATGGACTGGTGGATTTGGCCATTATTGGTGGTGAAGTTCCCCTAGAACTTCAGGAAACCTTGACCATTAGTCCTTATGCTGAAGATGAGCTAGTGCTAATATTGCCTGCATTTCATCCCATGGCTTCTTTGGAGAAGATCGAAAAAGAGGACCTGTATAAGTTACAGTTTATTGCCTTGGACTCCCAATCCACCATCCGTAAGGTAATTGACCAGGTATTAGGTCGCAGTGGCATTGATGCTAAACGGTTTAAGGTGGAGATGGAACTTAACTCCATTGAAGCGATTAAGAATGCAGTACAGTCAGGACTAGGAGCTGCCTTTGTATCGATTACAGCTATTGAAAAAGAATTACAAATGGGGGTGCTACACAGGGCAAAAATAGAGGGAGTAGTGGTTAAACGGGTATTGTCTTTGGTGATTAACCCCAATCGTTACCTTTCCAAAGCAACAGAAGCCTTCTGTAGGCAGATTTTGCCCTTGTTTGGCTCAGTAGCATGGCACGGGCAATCCTTGCCACTATCAGGGATGGTAACTAATCCCAACAATCTAGAAGTGGATAGCCCCCACGCTGAAGCCGGGGGTTGAAAGCGATGCAGCGCGGTCTTGGGGGTTTCCCCCATGAGCGACTGCATCAAGAGAAGGTTGAAAACAAGTGACGGAATTTATCCCGCTGCCCAGGAGAAGATCTGATCAGTAATGCAAAAAATTCCAGGGGCTTCTTCAAAATGGCGTGAGTTTAATAATAGCTAACGACTAAAATAAACACAACAAGCAGTGACTTGCTAGAGCTTGTCAGCTGACGTCCAACCTCTGATACCTGAGCGAAGCGCGAAGCGGTAGCAAGGAATGAACATTAGCATTTGGATATAGATATAGATTTATCTAGAACTAATGTACAAATGCCTAACCCTTGATTGAGGGAGATAAATAGACTCTAGTAGAGTATCAAGTAGATGCCTGGTAGCGCCTTGTCTTTCGTAGTGATCCTCTAAAACATGGAAATTTTCTGCACCCGTCCTGGCTGCCCAAATCCCCATAATTACTTTGATGATCTAGATAACAGAACCACTCTAACCACCACAGAGCAAAGGTATTGTAATAGCTGTGGTATGCCCCTGATTGTAGCAAGTCGCTACATTCCCTCCCAGCTGCTGCGGAAAGGAGGATTTGGAGCCGCATTTCTAGCACGCGATCGCTATACCCCTACCTTGCGTCAATGTGTAGTTAAGCAGTTCCAACCGTCTGGGAGAATTAGCCAGAGGGAACTACAAACTGCCCACAGATTGTTTGAGCGGGAAGCAACGGTTTTAGAGAAATTGGGCAGGCGTCACCCCCAAATCCCCGATTTGTATGCCTACTTTCCGTTGACGGTGCCGAGTCTGAAACCGGGTAAAGAAGACCAGTTTTTCTATCTGGTACAAGAATATATTGATGGACAAAACTTGGAGGAAGAACTCAACACCTTAGGAGCATTTTCTGAAGCCAAAGCCATAGAAGTGTTAACAGAAATTCTCAAAGTCCTCCAATTTGTCCATGACAATGGCTCCATTCATCGCGATATCAAGCCTTCCAATATTATGCGCGATCGCAATGGGCTTCTCTATCTATTAGACTTTGGTGCAGTTAAGCAACAGGTCAACCCAGGATCAACAGCGGCGAGGTCTACTGGTATTTATTCCATCGGATTTGCACCACCGGAGCAAATGACCGGTTCTCAAATTTACCCTTCAACGGATTTGTATGCTCTGGCAGTGACTGTGATGGTTTTGATGACTGGCAGAGAACCCAATGAACTCTACGAACCTGTTACCCATGAATGGAACTGGAGAAGTTATATCCAAATCAGCAATGCACTTGAGAGTATTTTCAATCGACTACTTATGCCAATGCCCCATCAACGCTTTCAGTCTGCTCAGGAGGTTCTTGATGCCATAAATTGTTTAAACATTGCTCAGACAACCCCTCAACGCCATTATGGCTCAGTTCTACCAGTATCCCCACCCTCCCAGCCCCACACCAGGCGACCACAAACCCACTCACCCCTATCCAAACCCGTCAGAGCAAACTTTTCTCTACTTGAGGTACTAGGGGCGGCTGCTTTTACTGGATTTGAGGGAGCTTTATTATTCATTGCTGCAACTGCTTTTGCTAAGCTGGTATCCTCCAACCCACTCGGTATGCTTTTATGGGGAATGAGTTTGGGAGGGCTAATTTATGCTCAATATCGCAGGTTTATTGAAAAAATTGACTTAGTGATTATTGGAGGCATAAGCTTGGGACTTTTGATACTTTTCCCGGTGCTGCGAGTCCAGCAGTCAATCCCGTTAGTTATCATAATATCAGTTCTAGCTGCAGCAGCAGCGATCGCTCTGACGGCACTTTTCCGGCTGGTTTATCAACTGTTATCTCGAATACTATAGCAGGGGCGTTGCTGATTAAAGGAATGATGCAGGGTAACTGACAACGGAACTTATGTCCGATGAAAAACGAAACGAGTGTTCTTTTGCTATCCATGGTGATTACGGTAGCTATGGTGTTGGGAGGGTTATGGTGGCTTCAGAAAAGTCAGATAATCACACTGCCATTTCCGGAGGAAACGGAGGAAGATGAACCTAGGGCTAAGGTAACTCCAAAAACTACAAACATTAAGCCTCAGATAATCATAGCAGAGCACCTTAGTGCCGGAGATAGAACCTTAATCCCAAAAGAGGTAACACCAGCCAAACAGGCAGCAGTCAAAGCATTTGCTTCTGGGAATTATGGGAAAGCGGCTTCCTTACTGGAGGCATCGCTTAAAAGTAAGAAAAACGATCCAGAAGCTTTGATTTACCTCAATAACGCTCGGATCGGTACATCTGAGTCTTATACAATTGCGATCTCAATACCTATTGGTGTCGAGGTAAATGCAGCCAAAGAAATGTTACGGGGTGTTGCCCAAGCCCAACAGGAAATCAATGCTAGGGGTGGCGTTAATAATATACCATTGAAGGTGCTGATTGCTAATGATGACAATGATACCAAGGTTGCTAAAAAAATAGCTAAAGCTTTTGTGGATAATCCAGATGTTTTGGGGGTTATTGGTCATTTTAGCAGTGAGGTCACCCTGGCAGCCGCAGAGGTTTATCAAGAGAATCAGTTGGTGGTGATTTCTCCGACTAGTACCTCAGTAACTATTTCAAGACTGGGTAATTATGTCTTTAGGACTATCCCTAGCGATCGCTTTTTTGGTAGCGCCCTGTCTCGCTACATGCTAAATCAATTAAATCTACGCAAAGCAGCTGTCTTTTTTAATTCCCGGAGCAACTACAGCCAATCTCTTGCTGATGCATTTACCACTGCCCTGTTTGCTGATGGCGGCGAGGTCGTGAGAGAGTTTGACTTTACTAAACCTAACTTTAATGCTGCTGTTGATGTCCAACAGGCGATCGAAACAGGTGCAGAAGTGTTGATCTTAGCCCCCAATTCCGCCACCCTTGACCAAGCGTTACTAGTAGTGCAAGTCAATGATGGACGTTTACCGATGCTAGCAGGGGATAGTCTTTACAAACCCAAGACCTTGCAAATCGGTGGTAAGGATGCGGCTAGTATGGTGTTGGCAGTCCCCTGGCATATTTTGGGCGCTCCAAATTCCCCCTTTCCCCAAGCCGCCACGAAATTATGGGGTTCAGATGTGAACTGGCGCACTGCCTTGACTTACGATGCTACTCAAGCTTTAATTGCAGCCCTTAAACAGCAGCCAAGCCGTTCCGGTGTGCAAAACTCCCTATCCGGATCAGGTTTTCAGCCCCAAGGAGTATCCAGCAAAATTCGGTTTTTACCATCAGGCGATCGCAACCAGGCTGTCCAGCTGGTCAAGATTGAACCAGGTAATCGTTCCAGCTTTGGTTATGACTTTGTGCCGATTCCTAGCAAGTAGAAACGGGGCAACATAGAAATAAGAGCGTTGCCCAATTCTGGAATGATTGAGGGTAATAGGTAATCAGTAATCAGTAATCAGTAATCGGTAATCGGTAATCGGTAACTGACCTAACTCGATTTGAGTACCCAAACCCTATTCAGCAATGGCAACAGTCGAGTTGACTAATAACTAAGGACTCACCCATCAGCATGCATTAGCACTAAGAACTCAGGACTGATCAATATTTTTGCCATTTTGTCACCTGATCAGTGGTGAAATCTTGTACCATAAGTTATTTCCATAAGTTATTTCCATAAGTTATTTCCATAAGTTATTTACTAACCAGGAGTATCCAACAAGGGCTTTTGTTAACTAGTTGTATTTAGTTGTATTTAGTTGTATTCAGTTGTATTCAGTTGTATTCTACAGGGTCACTATTTCAAGCGCCGTTGATGGTTTTTCGTTGACCTTCAACTGTCAACCGTTAAGCATCAACCATTCCACTCATCAATTACCTTGAAAGATTACAAAAAAAATTAATATTAAGCATTATTCCGGGTAATCAACAGGGTTGGCCTGTATAAAAATTAGCAATAGCGTATGTATCAGAACAACGAAACTAAGCTTCTTGGGCTATCATTGATGATCTCCTTAGCTTTGGTATCTGGGTGTCTGTGGTGGTTTAAAGTGACCACATCTCCCTTATCTATGCTGGTATCGAACAATACGTCTTCAGAGAAAACAAGCATACCAAATTACCTTAGTGGGGGAGACCATATTTTATTTTCTGATTCAACAACACTGGAAAAACAGCTAGGAGTAGAAGCGGTTACTGCTGTTAATTACGACGAGGCAGTGGTTAAATTCACTGAATCCTTAGACCTCCACCGTGATGATCCAGAAGCTCTCATCTACCTTAATAACGCTCGTATTGGGGACAAACCCTATTACACCATTGCTGCTGTTGTGTCCATTAGTGATGACTTAAATACTGCCAAAGATATACTTCGGGGTGTGGCTCAAGCCCAACAGGAAATCAATCAAACTGGTGGAATTAAAGGTATTCCTCTCAAAGTACTCATCGCTAATGATGATAATAATCCAGAGGTAGCCAAAAAATTAGCATCAAAGTTGGTTAGTAAGCCAGAGATTTTGGCAGTTGTTGGTAATTTCAACAGCAAGGTGACCCAAGCCACAGCAGATAGCTATGAATCCGGAAAATTAGTAACAATTTCTCCCATTAGCACTTCAGTAAAGCTATCAGGAATTAGCGACTTTGTTTTTCGCAGTGTAGCGAATGATATCCTGGCAGCTAGAGCATTAGCTAAACACATGCTGCAAGACCTAAAACAGCATAATGTTGCTGTTTTATACAATTCTCAAAGTGAGTCTAGTCAGTCTCTTAAGTCAGAGTTTGTAACCGCTGTCTTCTTAGAAGGAGGACGAGTAGTTAGTGAGTTTGACGTGTCTGATAAAAATTTTAGTGCTGCTAAAAGCTTTAAACAAGCTATTAATCGTGGTGCTCAAGCGCTGATGTTAGGTGCTGATTCTAGCACCCTTGATCAGGTACTCAATGTGGTTCAGCTCAATAGCAAACACCGCAATAGTTTGGGTCAACAATTAGTGATTTTGACGGGAAATCAAGTTTACAATACCAAGACATTGACAGTAGCAGGTAAAGATGCTCAAGGGATGGTAGTAGCATTACCCTGGCATCCCCTAGCCAACCCTCGCTCGGAATTTCCCAAAACCGCTGATCAGCTTTGGGGTATTGATGTAAACTGGCGCACAGCTATGGCTTATGATGCTGTGCAAGCCCTAAGTGCGGCGATTAGACGTAATCCTACTCGCACGGGAGTTCAACAGGAACTGTCAGCACCGAACTTTTTTGCTAGAGGTGCTGCTGCTCCGATTCGTTTTTTTCCATCAGGGGATCGCTATCAACCGGTCAACTTGGTGACAATTGAACCAAGTAATAGTTCTAGCTTGGAGTATGAATTTGTGCCAATTCCTTAATCCTGATACTAATTTCATTTATGCCTGCTACCGATGATGATGGAGAGATGGGGAGATGGGGAGATGGGGGGATAGGGAGATAGGGAGATAGGGAGATTATTAATCTGTAGCAATATTTTTGAAAATTGGTAAGCTGATGTGCATTTAAATTGGTTATTTCCCGTTCCCTGTTCCCAGATCCCCTGTGTGGCACAGGCATCTTGGTTTGGTGGAACGGGCATCTTGGTGGAACGAGCATCTTGGTGGAATGGGCATCTTGGTGGAATGGGCATCTTGGTGGAATGGGCATCTTGGTGGAATGGGCATCTTGCCCGTTTCTGCTCTTTTCAGATGGACTGTCCCAACACTGGCTACCGAGAAAATGAGGGCGAGCCTTTTGGTGGTGCGTTACGGGGCGGACTATCGCAAGGCTGACTACGAGGCGAAAAATAAGGGCAAGTCCGCCCCTAACGCACCCTACGCACTACTTCCTAGCTCCCAATGGGAGTATTTTATAACTTGGAAAAATAGGAAAGTCCTTCCCAAGCAACTATCATCAATAGGTAGCGACTTGCTAAATATTTTTCGGAGCTATTCATTTTTCAGGGTCCATCCCATAAGTGATAATTTTATCAAATGTTTTTTTCATGAAAACCTGACTATTCAAGACCGAACTGTAGTTCTTTTCAATAATGCTTGTATCTGGTAGGCGCTCCAGGAAACGATAACGACGGTGTGGAACTCGCTCCAAACAGAATGGCTCGTTTGATCGTGCATTGTAGTGACAAGTTAGAGTTGTTCGGGGTAAATCGGTTTGGTTATATCCTGAGCAATGTATCGTATTCGCATGTATAAATAGTGCATCACCAGGTTCCAGCTCACAGTAGATAATACCTAGTCTGTCTATAATTGTGTCCATCCATTCTGAATCTATACGTAGAGCCCCACCTCCACCATCAAAAACTTTATGATCCAGGCGACCCATTAAGTGGGATTTTTTGATGACCTGAAGACATCCATTTTCTTTAGTATTCTTGTCAATAGCCACCGTGGAAGTTACAAAATCTGGGTATAAACAACCATCGTTATACCAGCCTCCATAGCCCTGATGCCATTCAATCCAGGCTTGGGTATGTGGATTTTTCACTGTTATTTTTGAGTGCCAATGATAACACTCTAATCCTCCTAAAAGTACCTCGACTGCATTTACCATCCGAACTGTACGAGGAATAACACTGAGTAGAGAGTCTCCTAACTCTATCCAAGCTAGTTGTTGATTCAAGTGACCATGGCTATCCACCCATGTTGTACCATGATTATCTACATATTGTGTCCATATTCCACTCAACTCAGAATCGGGTTGCAAAGCCTGCTTTATCGGTGCAACTTCTTCAGGGTCAAAGAAATTAGGGACAATGAGAAATCCTTCATCATGGTATTGTGCAATTTGCTCCTTTGAGAGGGGACGGGTGGTGCAAATCTTTTCCTTGTTTGTTTCCACGTTGCTGTTATTGATCATGTTTTCCTTTCCTCTATAGACTTATGAAAGTGTTTGTTGCTGTAACTGTAAGTAGGACAATAAATTATTGTAATTTACTCCAAATTTATAGTCAACCACCGGTCATTAAATTGATGAATTTTCCATGAGGTACAGGTGTTTAACAATCTCAAAGTTATGCCTGGCGCTGATGTAATCCCAAGCAATAGTAGCCCATCTAAGATGTCTCTGTCCCGAGAGCGGATCGTAAGCTGTTCGTCCGTGAATTATCCTAAAGTTCTGCGCTAGTAAACAGTCTCCAGGTTCAAGGCGGAAGCGGTATTCGTAAATTGGATTTTTTAAGTAACTACAAAAAGCTGAATAGGCTTCATAAAAAGCTTCTAGATCATCGAAAGGTAGATTCCAAGTAGAGGTCTTGCGACTAAAGTAGATTCCACCAACTTTACCCTCCCAGTCTAGTTCTATAATCGGGGTTTTGCGGGAGAAAAAATATCCTCGCATTGGGTCAAAATCCTGAAACTGCAAGGGGGTTTTTGCCAAAATCTGAAAGTAGTCTGGATGATTCTGGTGAAAATCTTTAGCAATACGAAAGCCATCAACAAGTAACGATTCGCCGCCAGAAGCATTGTTATCTACACAATATAAAACCTGTACTAGACGCGGCTCGTGGACGTGGCATCGATCAGTGTGAAGTCGCAACCGATGACCTGTAGGTGATTGACCTAGATCTGTGCTGTTTGGAATTGCCTTTAATTCCGTGAATCGTCCGTATTCTGTTTGGTGAATCGGTCCAATGGATGAGATGAAAGTATCTAAATCGTCAGCAGCGATATTCTTGAGTACGGTAAAACCCAATGGGAAAAGCTGACTCATCCAGATATCTTGACTACAGGAATGAATATCGTACTTTTTGGGTGGGTGAGTATCTAACCAAGCCCGATCCCATAGAATTTTCTGCTCTTCGGGCTGCTGAGGCGAGGGATCGTAAGCACGATTCAGCAACCAGGAAACAGGGAATATACTCCGATGAGGAGGTTCTTCTTTCCAAGTAATCTCGATCGCTCCATCCTTTTCCTCTACAGATAAAGGTTCTGGGGGTGAGGGGTGATCGCTGAGATCGAATAACCCCTGGAAAGAAGTTGGATGCCGACAATCGGGACATAAGCAATTTTGCCGCAACCAGATATAGTGGAAGCGTTTGCCTCCGACTGTTAAAAAGTTCTCTTTTATGATTACATTGCTTGTCATCAAGACCTCCTGATTATTTTTTGTGGCAATGGGGTGTAAGATTTACAACCAGTAAAAAAATTATTTATTCTCTAATTTATGACATTCTTCAATCAATATTTCCATCAGTTTTGGCGGCAGACGCTGATAGGATAAATCCAGTTGGTGGTATTTTTTATACAACTTTTGATATTCGCTCCTATCTAAACGGGCTTTTTTAGAATAGCAGTTAATCGCATCTCCACTAAATCCCCGTTCAACACATTTTTCTAAAGCAAGTTTCGTTTCTTCGATTTCCCCCACACATTCAAAAGCATTATGAGCTTCTAGCCCCATCAACTGTCGATAATAAAGCTGTAAATCGGGGCGATCAAAAAGATTTTCTTTGCCTAAGAGGTGTTGAACCTCATTTGCCTGCTCTGGAGTAACATAAGCCATATAAGATAAATAAACGTAAGCACATTTAGGGCAGGATTTACACCAAGGAGGATTGGTGTTACATGAATAAACTAATTTGAGATCTTCTTCTCTAACTTTTTGAGATAATAACCGATAAACTAAGGGATCTGACATGGGTTTTAGTAAACTAAAAATTGTTAGATTACTAATAAACTCTTGTTGAATATATTCTTCATAAAAAATTTCACATTCAGTGCTTTTACACCAGGCGTGATTAATCACCTGATTATCTACCTTAACCTGTTCGCTGTCAGCACTTTTTTCATTTCCATAACAAAGTTGGGTATATTTCTCCTGAAGGATTATGGGAAGAATACCAAATATACCATAAGCGAGGGGTAAGTCTTCATAGTTTCTAATTTCAGAAACCTCTACACCTTCTACCCCATGAAGTTTAGCTGCTGGAGAATTGAGGAATGACTCGATAATATACTGACGATGAATTTTGGGTGGCGGATTTTGGAGTTTGTAAAGATGTTGTTCGTGCATTTCAAACAACTTTTCAGGATTAGCATGGGTGTGTAGGTTAATACTGAAACTATCAAAAGGAAGACTATTATCGTCCAACAAACGTGCCATTAGTAGACTATCTTTACCACCACCATTACAAAGAAGCAAGGAAGTGCTTTCTGGAACTAGAGTTACCGCTTCTCTTTTCATGGTGGTAACATCTTGATGAATAATTTCGGCTCCTTGATAATCTAAATTACCCGTTTCATACCGCCACTGCCCTAAACATTGTTCAACACTTACTTCCCAGAGTTTTTGGATATTATTTGTCCAATATTTGCCATATTTTCCTAAATCAAGATGAGTCGGTTTTAAACTTAATATTTTTAAACCATGAAATAACAAAATATGGAAATAAATTTTTTCCATGTATTCCTGACTATACTCAGACTCAAGCTGATGAAAGTCAACTGTTGAATACCAGAGAGTAGTTGTAAAAGTTATTTCTTCATATTGATAAAGTAATGTAAGGTTGTGTTTGGAGCGAGTGCAATCTAAAAGTTTTAAAGTGATATTCATTTAATGCTCTAAATTTACTTACCTCTTTTTTATCTTAACTATACAATCAGTTATTTACTAAGGGGTGATAACCACTTTTCCAAAAAAGGTTTTAGTCTGAAAAAATTGCTGAGCCTCCTTAATTGCAGAAAGTTTAAAAACTTTAGCAATCAAAGGTTTTAAAAGACCTTCTTCAAGATATCCAACCAATTGCTGGAACACATCAGGTTCAAGCCGCGTTGCTCCAATCATCTCTAAATCTTTGTAAATCAAATCCCGCAAATCTAGAGTAACCATTGGATTTCCAATTGCACCACAAGAAACATATCTTCCTCTGGGTTGAAGCGCTTTAATCATCAAATTAAAATAATCTCCTCCCACCACATCTAGAGCAACAGTAATTAGATGTTGCTCTAAATTAGAGGCTAATTGCTCATCTCGTCGATAGACATAATCAGCACCTAACTCCTCTGCAAAATGCTCTTTATTCGCGCCAACAATGGCAATAACTTTGGCTCCTCTAATTTTGCTTAATTGAATCAATGCACTCCCTACACCACCGGAAGCCCCCATAATCAATACCGTGTCTGCTGCTGAAATTCTTCCCTTGGTTACCATATTTTCTGCTGTGGAATAAGAACAGGGAAATGTAGCCAATTCAATATCGGAAAGTGGAGACTTAATCGGATAAACATTGGTGGCTGGAATCACTGCATATTCGGCAAATCCCCCATCTAATTCACTGCCAACATATTGATAGTCATCTAACGTTTCATCACGAATCCAACTGTCAACCATAACCCGTTGATGAAGGAGTTGCGGTTCTACATCGGAACCCATTTCCACAACTTTACCAACAATGTCAGCACCTTGAATCCGAGGGAATTCTATACCACTTTGCGCCCAGCAAGAGGAGTGATTCGGGTCATTGTGTTTGGTGTCTCGCAGAATATCTTGAAAATTATCCTCCGCAGCATACCAGCCAGTACGAGTATTTATATCTGTATTATTAACAGAACAAGCTCCCACTTTAATTAACACTTCTCCCTGTTTCGGTACTGGTTTAGGGACTTGGGTATAGACCAGTTTTTCTGGCCCTCCAAATCCGGTAAGAATCACAGCATTCATTAACTCTGTCATGGCTGCTCGCTCAAGTCATCCTCGTCAATAGTACAGTAATAAGCTCGAACTTCCTTCAAAATCTATCCCAGGGTATACTTGCTATACTCTTTGAGATAAACGGCGATACTACTGTTGATCTCAACTCCCCAATCTCATACTCAAATCCAACCAACTAGAGCGAGTAATCGGAGCACTGCTGGAGATGTAATCTACTCCTGTTTCGGCCACTGCACGAATCGTCTTTAAGGTGACATTACCCGATGCCTCAATTTTAATGTTGTTGCGTACGCGAATTAGCTTAACTGCTACCTCCATCTGCTCAACTGGCATATTATCCAACATGATAATATCGGCATTGTGGGCGATCGCCTCTTCTACTTCCGGGAGAGTTGTTGTCTCTACTTCTATGGTCATAGGATAGGGAATAGTCTTACGAATTCGAGCGATCGCTTCCCCAATTCCCCCAGCCGCTTTAATATGATTATCCTTAATCATCACCGCATCATCCAAGCCCATGCGATGGTTAATAGCTCCTCCCACTTGAGTTGCATATTTTTCCAAGAGTCTTAAGCCTGGAGTAGTTTTGCGAGTATCCACCAACTGAGCAGGCAAATCAGCAATTTTTTCGGCATACTGACGGGTTAGGGTAGCAATGCCACTCAGACTCATAGTTAGATTTAAAGCTACTCTCTCTCCCATTAACAAAGCATCAAATGGTCCGTGAAAACGAGCAATGGCTTGGCTTGGCTGACAACTTTCTCCCTCTGCTACTAGGGGGATAAAGCTGACCTTTTCATTTAATAAATAGAACACCCGCGCTGCAATTGTCAGTCCCGCAATTGTACCTGCTTGCTTAGCGATCCATTGTCCGTTTCCAGAACTAACTTCTTGAGCGAACAAAGCTTGGGTGGTGCGATCGCCTCTACCAATATCTTCTTTGAGCCATTGATGCAGTAGAGAGTCTAACACTATTGGGGGAGGTAATATTGCCATAACTCTTAACCAATTTAATTTCCTATGCAGCAATTAGACTACTATTTATACTTCCTAGATCCAGGAGTATTTCCTATCTTATTGCCAAAAAAGGATAAGGAAATACTACTCAGTTAAAAGTTTAGCAAAAAAGCAGTTAAGTTAATGAAGATGGCACTCCCATCTGTCGTTGCCATTTTTCTTGAATTTTATCGTAATTGCTGTAATAGTCGTCTGGCTCGAATCCTGGCATGGGTTCATAGACATCTATTTCCTGCCACAGAGGCTGCAAGGACTCCAGAGATTCTAGAGATTGCTTGACGATTTTTTCTGGCTTGAGCCAATATTTTTTCTCTTCAGCTGTTGCATTGGGTCGCAATTTGTTTTCATTACCTGTGTCTGTAGTACTCACATTGATAAACCGTCCCCTGATTAGTCCTTGCCAGTCTTCTGACTGAGCTAGGTCTTGGATATAGCTCCGTAAGGTATCTTTGGCGTAAGTATAAGAGCGCCAGAAAGGTATCTTATATTTATCCGTAACAGAACCGAAACCACAAAGAGCAAGGGTCGTCTGGCGATTGCATTGATGCTCCTGGTTAACTTTTTCGACAAGTGGCTGGGCTAGGTTGACAAAGGTATGGTAGTTTGATGAAAATATTTCATCATCAATTCCCTTTTCATCCCAGTCTGCCTCGGTGGTTTCTGTCTCGATTTCATATTTGAATTTGCCTACGCCATGGATAAGGATGACATCAGAAACTTCGGAAAGGTCGAGATTAGTGATGGCTTGCTCTGCGGCTTGGCTATCGAGAAGATCGAATTTGCAATGCAGGGCATCCGTTTCCATAGGGGATCTAGAAATGGCTACGCAACTGGTATTTTCTTGCTGTATAAAGTGTTTAACAAAACTATTACCCAGAGCGCCGCTTGCACCTGTGACGATTGTTAGTCGAGATTTCATGATTTTTATTAAAAAGGTAAATTTTACTTGATTTTGAAATTGGGATTGGGCGTTGCTTAATAATGGAATGATTTTAAGAGTGAGGTTTAATGGGCTTTTGCTATGTAATAGGCTTTTGCTATGTAATGGGCATCTTGCTGTGTAATGGGCATCTGGCGTGGAACTGGCATCTTGCCAGTTTCAATATATTTTCCGGCGGGCAGGATGCCCACCCCACTCATATTAATTCCTTGATTCAGCAATGCCTGGAATTGGTCACATCAAAATTGTAGAAGCAATGAACGCTCCACGCTCTGCCATGGTGTATAAACCAACATGATGAGCGATTTCCTGGGGATGAATTGCCGTCTTTGGCAAACCCTGCTGGGCTGCCATCTGTGCCGAGAGGTCGAAGGTGGAACAACCTTCGGTATAGACGGCAATATCTGTTAACGTTGGTACCATATCATGATTGCGTGCTGATAGCATAGTAACCACGAAGTCCATTACACAAATATCTGTGCAGATGCCCACAACTACTAAGGCTTCTAGCTTGTGCTGGTTTATCCAGCGAATTAAACTATTGTTGCCAGTATCTACATCAATGGAACCAATAAAACCATTGATGCAGTCTTTTTTAATTAAGGTGGCGTGGGGATGAGTTTCTAGCCATTCCAGTTCAGGAACCAGCTTTTCTTCCCCAGACCCTTTCTCGCAATGAGGAGGATAGGGAGGTTCTGGTTTCCCTGGTTCGTGGGTATCTAGGAAAGCTAAGACTGGCCAACCTTTGGCTGTGAAAGCTTTGGCTAGGCGATCGCTTTCTGATACCATGGTGGCTATTTGCTGATTTGGTTCTGTTGGAGCCAAAGGACCAAAACCAACAGTGCAAAAGCCATTGACCACATCCACAACGATCAAACCGGTGGCGCGATCGCCAATAGTATAGGGCTGAGGGTCAATGGGTAAGGCCGCTTCAATTGCTGCTAAGGTGGCATCGGGAGTGGTTAAAGCAGTTACCATCAAAACCTCCTGGTTATTTTTGGTATGGACAATTAAAAAAGCTCAGTTATCATTTCTTATCCTACTGCGAAGTCAGTAAATTTCCTGAGGTAAGGGGCATGATAGGCCAGAACAATATCTTGGTGAGGCACACCGCGTTCAACTAAGACGTTGGCAATTCCAACTTCTGTACCATCATTTTGAATCCAAATCTTATTATCTTTAAGGTCAATGTGGATTGTGGCACCATAAATACGGCGACGATTACTCCATCCGGCATGGACAAGCTGGTAGCGGTCTCTTTCGGTATCAAAGATTAATTCCACTTCTACTTCACCATAAGCGGGTTTGTGGCTGCTGTATTCGGTTATAATTTCTTTGACGAGTTGCCGATATTGCTCTAGTTTTGCCATTGAACAATTTCCTCCTTAGTTGGCTCGAATACAATCAGTTTTAGTTGATACTCTTGGGTAATCATTTGAACGAAGCGACGGGCAAAGAAGGTCTCGTGAATTTCAAGAGGAATAGCTAAATACAATAATCTCTCTGGATCTTCGGCTTTGAGGGCAAAGCGATAATTAAGGAATTGTCCCAAAACCGTATGGAATTCAGACTCACTTTATGCAACTGCAAACCCTGTGTGCTTCCTCACTCCGGGTGATTTGAAACCTAACACAATACGCTCTTTGGGAATTCCTGCTTCTAGGAGTTCCCCAGCGATGCCATCCTCTGTCCCATTAATAGCAAAATTTTAGTTCAGCGATCGCAATACCTTCTTCCCCTGCTACTGAATAGAGTAAGTATGTTTTCTCTCCTTCGGTGTAGATAGCTGGATCGTGGAGTTCTCGCACCGGTTCTTCTGCAATACCAACTTCCGAAGAAACAATAGGTAAAGCAACTCCTTCATAATCCATTTCTGGTTCGAGAACTGTAACTGATTCTGAAAAAATCCACTTGTCCCAATCCTTGGTTAAATCCACGTAGCTCATTAAAATACGTTCGGGAGCATCACCATATCTGGAGTAGAATAGGAGCAACCAGTCACCTTTTACCAATACAGCACCGTGTCGTAGATTAGGTATAAAGTCTTGTCCTGGCTCAAACGCCGTCACACCATCTTTCGAGCGCAGTGAAATGCCAGCTATGGGACGATTATTCATCACTGTACCATACCAGTTGTTGGCAATAGCATAGTGGAATTCATTGTGCTGGAAAACTCGAAAATAGTATGGTCCAAGTATCTCTGGCAAAGCAGTAAAATGTAGACCATCTTCAGATTTTGCCAGCATTGTCACCTGATCGTACTTATCTCTCCCCTGATAGTCGCCATGAAAGTACATCCGTATTTCTTTGGCTTCATTGTCAACATGGACATCTGGAGAAGCAATATGATCCAAGCAAGTTGTTTCGTCCAAGTGTAGGGTTCCCTGCTCATATATCTTCCACTCTCCTTCTAGAGAGTCGGCATAAGCAAGACGAATATATTTACCCAAGTGATGAGCAAAATAAAGATAATAGCGTCCTAGGGGATTTTCAATCCACTCAGGAACACGAATCAGGGATGGGCCATTAATATTAGTACCACGATCGCCTTCTAATCCTGGCATTCCCTGCTTAATAATTGGATTTATTGGGAAGCGTACAGCTTTAATTGGGAATTTCATATATCTTTGCAGGGGTTTTCAATGATCATTGGCAGTTATTCCGCAACCACATACAGCGGTTTGCAATTCAATTAGGTACAAAGTTCTGGGTTTTTAGGGAGCAGGGAGCTTCGGAGCAGGGAGCAGGTAAGAGAGAATAGGAAAAAAATTCAGTGTACTTAATAGTTATGCAAAGCGCCGTATAGTAAAAACGGTTGCCATAAACTGTTATAAAACGTTTGTTTGGTATGAGTTTGATATCTAATTTTTGATATCGCCTTCTAATTTTACCATTCCCCAGTTAATCATTGGATTTCTTGGAATATTACAGCTTGAATTGTAAATTTAATATAGCGTTTCTAGGACTCATGAGGTACACAGAATTGTTTGACTATTGGCTCTTGCCTCTTCTCTCTTACCTGCTCCGTTCGCGTAGCGTGGCCTACGGCCTCAGTCCCTGCTCCCTGCTCCCTCCTTAGGTGCGCTTTCCGCATTAAGAATTAAATTCGCCACGGGTCGCACCTCAGAAATTTGTACCTCACAAGTCGTAGAATTGCTATAGTTGCTATAATGTTAATTAATTTCAAGATCAATTTTCAGCAATACGAATTCGATATTCGTAAAGCTTTTCGTAATAAGGCAAACAAAATTCATAAGCATTTTGTAAGTGTTTATTATCTTCTACTGACACATAATTATCTCTTTTTTGTTCCTTAAAGCCAGTACTAAACATGGCGTTAAGTACCCAAGACCCCCCTTCCCAATGGGTAAGTTCAGGGCGGAATTTTGGTTCCCATTCTAGGGCTTCTTTAATAAACGGTATACCCACAGCATCGCAGTAGGCTTTAACGGTTGCTTCGGGCTTTTGTACCAAATCGTCCGAATCAATTACCACTGGAGTTTTACCGTTGAATTCCTTAGCCATTTCAAAGAGTTTGTATAGTTCGGCATAACCCGTTTCTTCTAACGTAAAATCAGGCCATTTATCGTAAAGTGATGGTAGCGTTTTATTGGGATGACGCACCAGAAAAGTATTTTCAAATATAGACAAAAATTCTCGATCAGCTAAGTAGAACGTAAAATGAGACATGTCTTTGATGAAAACTGCTTTGGAATCTGCTTCTTGTCGTAGTTTTTGCCAGATTTTTTGGTGATTATATTCAGGGTTAAGTTCTAGATCTGGATAACGACTGGCACCGCGACGC
>NZ_JAAHGN010000420.1:0-6165 GCF_010672485.1 Moorena sp. SIO2C4
TCAGTGGTAGGTTTCCAAACCCGTAATCCCATTCATCGGGCTCATGAATATATCATCAAGTGCGCTCTAGAAACTGTAGACGGTCTACTCCTTCATCCCTTAGTGGGTGCTACTAAAAGCGACGACATCCCAGCAGATGTACGGATGCGTTGCTATGAAATCATGTTGGAGAATTATTTTCCTAATGACCGAGTGATTCTGGCAATTAACCCTGCTGCCATGCGTTATGCTGGCCCAAGAGAAGCCATTTTCCATGCTTTGGTACGGAAGAATTATGGCTGTACCCATTTCATTGTAGGACGGGATCACGCTGGTGTGGGAGACTATTACGGTACCTATGATGCCCAACACATTTTTGGTGAGTTTGAGCCAGGTGAGTTGGGGATCATGCCGATGAAGTTTGAGCACGCCTTCTACTGCACTCGCACCCAGGGTATGGCTACCGCCAAGACTAGTCCAAGTACACCGGAGCAGAGGATTCATTTATCCGGTACTAAGGTACGGAAAATGCTACGTCAGGGAGAGTTACCACCACCGGAATTTTCCCGACCTGAAGTGGCAGCAGAACTGGCTAAGGCAATGCACGAGACGAGTTGAAGGTTGAAGGTTAGACCGTTGAAGGTTGAAGGTTGGAGGTTATTTGGTTGAAGGTTGAAGGTTGAAGGTTGAAGGTTGAAGGTTAGACCGTTGAAGGTTAGACCGTTGAAGCTTGAAAGTTGAAGGTTGGAGGTTGAAGGTTAGACCGTTGAAGGTTAGACCGTTGAAGGTTGGAGGTTAGACCGTTGAAGGTTGAAGGTTAGACCGTTGAAGGTTGAAGGTTGGAGGTTAAACCGTTGAAGGTTGCCGGTGACGCGGTTATTTGGTTATTTGGTTAGGCGGTTATATTCCAAACCTTAAACCAAATAACCTGTAACCTGTAACCTTAAACCAAATAACCTGTAACCTGTAACCTTAAACCAAATAACCTGTAACCTGTAACCTTAAACCAAATAACCTGTAACCTGTAACCTTAAACCAAATAACCTTCAACCTTCAACCGTCTAACCTTGGCCAATAGGCACGCGCGTCGCGTTCAAGCTTTAACTAGTGAACTAGTGAACTAGCTGAACTGGAAATCCCACAGCTTGTGGCCGTGGGAGCCCCAATCCTGGTAGGCTGATAGCTGAAATCTGAAAGCTGAAGCGCGGATATGGGACTTAATCGCCGGACTTTTCTGCAAAAAGCTAGTTTGGGATTGGCAACATTAGGAGTAAGTGAAACATTACTATCCCTCCTAGGGAATAGTGGTTTAGCTGTTCCTGGAATAGACCGTTACTTCCAAGTATTAGCACAACCCCTTGGGCGAAAGTTAGCCCTACTAGTGGGTATCAACAAGTATCCTCGTAGCACACTATTGGATGGCTGTGTTACTGATGTAGAACTACAACAAGAACTATTGATTCATCGGTTTGGCTTCAACCCGAAGGATATACTTATACTTAAAGATGACCAAGCGACTCGCAAAAATATTGAAACGGCTTTTATTGAACATCTGACTGAGCAAGCGAAAGCGGGTGATGTGGTAGTCTTCCACTTCAGTGGCTTCGGTAGCCAGGTTAAGCTATCTCCAGGATATCAAACCGATAGGTCTGTTGCACTTCAAAATAGCTTGGTTCCAGTAGATGGGAGCCTTACCAAAAAAAATCCTAAGGTAGCCAACGATTTACTGGAAGAAACGCTAGTTTTGCTATTGCGATCGCTCTTCACTGACCAAGTCACTACAGTACTTGATACTAGCTACACCGTAGCTGATAGCCTCCTCCAAGGAAATATTAAGGTACGCTCTAGTACTAACCGACCAGCCCGAGAGGCTAGTCGGGACGAACTGGCTTTTCAAGAGGAACTGCGGCGGCGGATACAGGATTCTGGGAAAGGGATTGTAAACCGGCAATCCGTCTCGGTTGTTCCTGGATCGATGAATCCGATGGCAGGTATGGTGCTCACGGCTGCTGAACCAAATCAAATAGCAATGGAGGCTAAATGGAATAGTTTCAGTGCTGGCTTATTTAGCTATGGTCTTACTCAGTATCTGTGGCAGGCAATACCAACAACGACAAGTCAGGTGAGCCTGACTCACGCTGGTGTGATGGTTAATCAACTGACAGGTACACAGCAACAGCCAAAGCTAGGAGGTCAAAGTAGTCTTGAGCCAATACCTACCTATTATCTCCCTGCTGACCCTAGCATGGGAGCGGATGGTGTGGTCACTGCCGTGGAAGATAATGGTCAAACTGCACAGTTGTGGTTAGCAGGATTACCAGCAACAGTTGTGGATTACTATAGCAACAACTCTGTATTGTCTGTATTGGAATTAGTCGGTGCTAAATCGGGAGTCTCCCAACTACAAATAACGTCTCAAGATGGTCTGACTGCTAAGGCAAAATTTATTGGTGGTACTACTGATAATAACAATCAGCTACAAGTTGGGCAGCTGGTGCAAGAAGCTGTCCGGGTGTTACCCCGTAATATTGGTCTAACGGTAGCTCTGGATGGGAACCTAGAACGAATTGAGCGAGTAGATGCTACCAGTGCCTTTTCTGGTATCTCTGCTGCATCGGTAGTGCAAGCAGGGGAACAACCGGCTGATTATTTGTTTGGGAAAGCACTCTCTTCCACAAATGGTGGAGGAGGGGGTTATGGAATCTTCTATCTAGACGGTGAACCCATACCCAATGGAGTTGGAGAAGCTGGGGTAGCCGTGAAGTCAGCAGCTATGGGATTGGCTGGTAAACTGAACACCTTGCTGGCCGCAAAATTGCTGCGTCTAACCGCAAATGATGGGTCTTCCGGTCTAGGTATTCGGGTATCCCTGGACATGGTTGAACCAGAGCAAAAGGTAGTGATGCAACTCGAAACATTACGGACGGCTTCCTCCTCACGGGTAGGTTTCGTAGGTGAGGGGGAAGCTAAATCTCAGGGTGAGTTGACGGAAACTGTGGCAGGAGCAGGTGTTCCGATCTTGCCGATTGGGAGTCGTCTCCATTATCAGATCGAAAACTACGGTGACCAACCGATCTATTTCTTGCTATTAGGCTTTAATACCAATGGCAATGCGATCGCACTATATGAACTGCCATTTTTGGAAACATCACAGACTTCAGAAAACTCTGCATTTATCACAAATGCCGTAATTGCTCCTGGGGAAACTCTAACCCTGCCATCAGCTGTAGCTTCTGTTGGTGGGATTGTCTCAGGTCCTAGTGGACTGGTGGAAATGCAACTGATTTGCAGTCGCTCCCCCTTCACTCAGGCCGCTACAGCTCTCGACGCTGTGCCATCTCGTCGCGGAATCGGAGCACCAATTGATGATTTGTTTAACCCCTTGGACGTAGCCCAGGCGGTGCTGCAAGACATACACAATGCTAGTGCAAATTCCCTAGATTCTTCCCTCAGTATAGGTGCTGATTCCTACGCCTTGGATGTCAATACTTGGGCAACTCTAAGTTTTCTCTATCGGGTAGTTTGATTTTAGGTTGTTAATTGTCAATTCCTAATTGGCAATTAACAATTGCTCCATAAGTGTTTAAGAGGAAATAGGAAACAGGGAACAGAGAACAGGGAATAGGGAACATCACTAATAATTTTTAGGTATTTTTTTTGTTAAACTATTCTTATAATTTTGGTTATTTCAACAACATAACTTTTATTGATTTTGACTAATTAACCCTTCTTAGGTAACCTCGCTTTCCCAAACACTTGCTCCGGAGTAAGTTCCAATCCTTCAAAAAGCGAATCAGTGATCAGCGCAGCTTTGGTATAAGTCCGTGGTGGCGCATCTGGATAAAAAATTGTGATACTTCTCGCCTGAGGATCAACAACCCAAACTCGTAATACTCCCGCTTCTAAATAATCCGTTGCTTTCTCGGCTAATTGGCCAAAAGTTTGTCCCGGTGAGATAATTTCAATGGCTAACTCTGGAGGTACTGGACAAGCCTCATCTTCTATAACTTCTGAGGGCAGACGCTGAACAGAAATGTAGGTTAAATCAGGCACAGGTACCCAGTTTTGACCGTGACGTTGCAAGGCTATTGCCCACTCTGGATTGACTTCACCCTTTTCCTGACACCACTGATCCAAAAGTGTATATAAAGCACCAGTTACCCTAGCATGAAAACGTTTAGGAGACATTTTCGGTACTGGAAGCCCCTCAACTAATTCATAGGTTACATCGGTCGAAGGCATTGCCAGAAATTCTTCCAGGGTAAGTAGAGTTTTAGTTTTGAGTTGTGGCATTTTTATAGGGACCCCGAGATCATTTATCTGGTGTCAGTGGCTTTAGTATATACTGGTAAGTATTCAGCTATCAGCCGTCAGCCGTCAGCTAATCAACGGGAGGTAGTAAACAAGCTTACGGGCTGGTACGGTTGGTTGAAAATCTCTGCTCGTTTTACTCATCCGACTCCGTTCAGTTAAAGCGCCTGCTAGCTGCTAGCTGATAGCTGCTAGCTGATAGCTGATAGCTGACGGCTGAATGCTTACATATACTGATTTAAAAAAATAGCGTTGATCATATTTATGAGGTACATTCAATTTTAGCAATCCCTACTCCCTACTGCCATTAACCCAGAACGAAAGTTCCTCACCCAATTAAGATTTGGGGCAATCTCTTAGGCTTTGCAATGCTACGATAAAAGGCAAAAACAAGAAGTCGTAACCTTGTGTCTGTCTCTACTCAATCGAGGGGAAAAAACTTTGAACAGCCTTTAGCGGTACCAACGGAACCGGTCTGGCGCTTTAAGGTTGAACAATACCACCAGATGATTCGCTGGGGTATCCTGGGCGAAGATGACCCAGTGGAACTGCTGGAAGGGTGGCTCATTCCTAAAATGCCGAAAAATCCACCACATCGTGCCTCTACTAAACTAACTCGGAATGCACTGGAAGCGATTATTCCAAACGGATGGTACGTAGATGCACAAGAACCAATTACTTTAGACAATAGTGAGCCAGAACCGGATATCGTGATTGTTAAAGGCGATACTCGCGATTATCTTGACCGCCATCCTGGTGCGTCAGACTTAGCTTTAGTGGTTGAAATTGCCGACTCCACCCTAGAACGAGACCGAACGTTGAAGAAACGCATCTATGCTCGTGCAGGTATTTCAGTTTATTGGATTGTCAATCTGATCGACAAGCAACTCGAAGTTTATACCCAACCTATTGATATATATACAACGCCAACCTATCAGCAATTTCAAGATTACAAACTGTCGGAACAAGTGTCTGTTTTTATCGATGACTCTCCTATTGGTTCCTTGACTGTGCAAGAGGTCCAACAAAAACACGAATTTTCTGCCCTAAACCTTGTCAAACACTATTCATGCTCTTACAATGAAATCAGTCAGTAACTTGTTTAACAAGCGAACACTACCGCCCAACGAAGAACTAAAAGCGAAGGCAGCTGGTCGTAAGTTAAGCGACGTAAAATAATGGACTGAGTGAAGTTACAGTGCGGTTTAAGAGTAGGCCGAGAGCCTCCATCAAGAAAATTAGCGCTTTGTCTTTGGCATTGCTTTGTCGGCAACAACCATTAGTTAAAACTAATGCTATACCATCGTCCTATCTGCTTGTAAGTAGGTTTGTACAGGTTAAATGTTGCACCTGAGCGGAGAATATATAATCCTACGGCAGGGGTGTTGGCTAGCACTAAGGTTTGGTTTGCACCGCATATCCGCTCTTCCAGCTTAGGTGCTAGATTCTGTAACACTTCCTGAGTCAAAATACTCAGATCAGTTCCTTCTTTTAGCCACGTCACTAAGTCTCGAAGGTTCATGATTGGCTCTAGGATAGACAGTGATGGGAAGTTCAGTTAATCAAAATCTTATTAGACATCTCCAAAAATTAACCTCAAACCCTTGCACTGCCTGGGTCAAAACCGAGTTTCTGGAGATGTCTATTATGGTTAGGGGAATTTTGTTAATTGTTAATTGTTAATTGTTATTTTTTAACTGAATAATAATAAGTAAATCTACAACTTTCACGGCAGTTAACCTCTGGTCGTGCTTAACGCCAGAGCTATCCCTTCATAGAATACAAGTAGGATTGCTAGATCAACTTATCGAAACGAGCACGGAGGGATTTGAACCCCCGACACCCAGAACCGGAATCTGGTGCTCTATCCACTGA
>NZ_JAAHGN010000421.1:0-6161 GCF_010672485.1 Moorena sp. SIO2C4
AAATCACTCCAGAAATTAAACCGATGATAATTCCTAAGCCAACAGCAATCAGGATCGGAATTTTGGCAATGCGGAGGTTTAGTTTAAGTCTGGTGGGGTTACTAATAAAGATTTCATTAATTACCATTCCCACGGCTAAGGAGATAGCAATGCACGGAAATAGGACAATTTCTTCTGGAATTAGCCTTGACAAGCCTAGGTTAGTAATGGCGACTTGACCGATATTCCAGCCAATTAATGCTGAGGTTATTCCAGCTAGTATGTAAAGGTAAATCCGCATTTTTTACATCATGTTTTATTTTGATTATTTTGGGTTCTATTATCTACTTGTTCAAGATTTTTTTTGGTATCATACTTTAATTGTTCATAGGTTGATTCAGATATTCCAGGTAAATAATTTATGATACCATCATACTGAATCCCTTTATTTTTTTGATATGCATAAATAGCTTCTACCCATTTCGTACTTAAATATTTTATACTTTCAGGTTTTACCTTTCTTTCAATTGCACCAGTATAATTGAGAGTTGGGTCTTTAAGAATTGTCTTAAGTGCTTTGACAACTTCAATTTCATTTTCTCGTTTATCTGGTGTTGCTGGTAGATCTTGTGGTAGTATACCTTTGAGATCATTAGTCAATTCCTGGACTATTCTCGAAATTACTTGACTAGTGGTTTTAGGAAATTCCGCAAGTGCTTTATCCTTCTCAATTTTAGTCATTTCAGGAGCAAGATTGACCTTCTGTCCTGAAGTAGGCTGGGTTGGAGTAACCACAGCACTCTTTGTAGTACTTGATTTTTTTTTGACATCTTTTTTTTTGTTTGATAGTTGCCTGTTTATATAACTGATATAATCTCCGGATTTTTGAATAAATTTATAACTAAGCGAGAAAATTAAAAATAATCCTATAATAATCGAAAAATAGTCTCTATTATTCCATATAAAGTTTAAAATCCCAGAATATTGCTTACTTATTTGTTCTTGTGGAGTCATCATTGGCTTGATAGGCAATCCAAAAGCGTCTTGAACCGATTTACGTGAATTTGGAAAAGCTTTATTAAATATTTCCTTTGGTACTCCACCAAAACCAACCTGATAAAAATAGGCAGATAAACGATACTCTCTCAGGCATTCAAACAATTTAGCTAGAGGCTTGTAATAAGGTTCAGAGTGTCTATGTCGGCGGCGAATTACTTTCAAATATTTTAATCTATTCCAAATTTTATCTCCACAACGGAAAGAGTTGGACTCTGAACTATATGACCGCCGATTAAAACTACTAATCATTTCTAAATCAGCTTGAACATCATTGATAAACTGCTTGCGGTAATGTTTCCAGGCACTGTGACGAGCTGCCAGTAACCAATGAACAGCTTCAGGAGTGATTTGTTTTTCGAGCAGTTTAGGCAGGATAAGTTTGATGCCCCTAGCAAGTAGCTCCGGTGGGATTTGGTCACCAATAGCCTCTTGAAACTCTAAGGATATGACTTGATTGTTGTCAGGTTTATGTCTACCACCCTTGATATTCAACCAATCCAAAAACTCTGGTAGAGTTTCTGGAATCACCATGGCTCTGAGAGTTATCAATCTTATGAATTGAGGAGTATATAAGTTCTGGCTCAGAGCATGTTGGGCTCCTTGATCATCAAATAACCTGTGCCAGTAGTCTGAAGTAATTTTCTGGTTCCCTAACGCCCCTGCTATCTGACGAACCGCTTCTGATTTCACCTGAGAACTGTTGATCAAGCGTTTAATTGCTGACTTGAGTGCCTGTTCGTCTACCGTTGCTGGCATCAGAGCTAAGGGACGATTAGCCTTCACTTGCAGAAAACTTCCATAGGCACGCTCACTGGCTGGATGAATCACAACAAAGCTCCAAGGGTTCTCTAAGGCTTGAGCATTGTAAGCCCAGGATACCGGCTCAGCTCCAGCTTTTATTTCAGCTATTTTGTTAATCAGTCTGAAATTAGGCTTATGCTGCCATGAGAGCACTATCGGCACAGACTTATGCTCAAACTTGTGCTCAAGTTTCTCTGAGGGGATTTCAGGTGGTATAGAAATCTCTTGTGAAGGATCTACTCTAGTCTCAAAAGGATTAAAAACAGGCAGATGGCCTACTCGCTGGGCATAGTCCTCCATCCAGCTCAGGATTTTACCGAGACTATCTGCCCCCTGACAGAGGAAATAACGATAGACTGAAAGAGGTCTTCCCCCATCATCCCTACCCCGACTCACCACTGCCACCACTGACCAATCCGGTATACAAGAATCGGGCTCTCCTGGCACAACTCGACCAATTACTGCTGGCTGGTTACTATTAGCACCCTCAACTACAGCAAATCGTTTATTAGCGATCGCGCGCTCGACCGTATAGGGAATCTGGGGTAAAGTGACATTCATGTACCGTCCAGTGAAGCCTCTGGATATCCAGCCCCCATCTGGGGTGATCTCAGCCTTGATACCAGTGCTAAATTCGTAAATTTCAACAGTAATAGTAATAGAATTACCATTAAAAGAGTCCATTGTTTTACTCCTGGTCTAGTTTTCTATGCCGTTGGCCAGTACAAAGCCAGTAGATCGGAGCTACTAAGCCAAAGGGTTTCCAACCCTGGGGATTTTTCAGGATTGATTCCTTAATTCCCTCACGGTCTCGACTAATACGCCTCATGTTTGGTTCTGGATGGCGCTCCCCCAACATGCCAAAAGCCGAGGTGGTGAAGCAATCAATGCTTCCAGGTCCCGATTGCTCCCAAGCCTGCAATCGTTTCATAACTTCAGGAAAGCGAGCGGTTGCTACATACGTCGGTTGATGGCGATTTACCCATAACTCAGGCTGTTCGCACTTGGTGAGAACCAGGGCAATGCGCCGGTGTATCACCCCTGTTTCTGCTCGGTCTAGTGCGATCAAAAATTTATCCAGACCATTGGCATACTCTTTGTCTTTGCGATTAGCTAAGCCATCAACCAGTAACATAATGCCGTTGGCTTGCACGGCATCTTCTAGGTAATCCCGAAGCAAGGGGGTAGCTGCTTGGTACAACACATCTTGGAAAAACTCTCCAGAATAGTCTTTACAATTTATGTTGAGCCTTACCAAAGAGGAACCTAAGCTGGTCTTCAGCCGCCGCCAGGAAAACTGGTCTTTGAGAACTATCTCGATACTATAATCTTTAACTTCATCGGCCTTAGCATCCAAGGGAGTGCCTTCTAACTGCTCCCCTTGTTCTAAAATTTTCTTGGCTTTCTCGATTAGTGCTTCCCCATCTTCATTAATTGGTGTTACTGTCTGCACTGGACTGGTGGAGGGGTCAGCTCCAGGCCAACGAGCCAAGGCAGCCATGTAGGTAGTTTTGCCAGATTTACGGTCTCCAATCACCCGCACACTAGCACTCAGTTGTGCTGGTTTAGGCAGGATTTTTTTCCCTAACTTGTTTTTTCCTAACCACTTATTAAACATTGACTCCTATCCTGTTGCCTGTACTGAGCCAATAAAGGGGAGAAAATATACTATAGGGTTGCCATTTATCAGGGTCTCTCAGCACTGACATTTCTCCATCCCATCCTGGTTCATTGATACGATTAGGTCTGGGGTCATTTCGACCCAAAACCCCAAAGGTTGATAAAGCAAAAAAGCGCAAGTTTTCTGGTGCAATCTCCGATTGAAGCAATAATTTAGTTTGTCGTAAATGCACATCAAACAAGTCAACTCCTGGATCAAGCCTGCCCGGCCACAGTTCCCCTCGTTCACATTTAGTGATGGCCACCGCTACCCGTAAGTCTTTGGTTCTTTCATAGAAATCGAGTTTTTGAGTAAAAACCCTCAATTTTTGAGCGTAATACTCATCACTATTTCCTTGCCACCCAGTCAGGAAAATTAAACATCCCCCTACATCCTTACTTAATAATTCTTGAAATAAATCTTCGTGTTTATGGTATATAAAGCCTGATTCTAATTCGTCAAAAAGTTCTCCAGCAGCATCTTTAACAACTAGGTTAATCGTTTCGTTCTTATGCAGCTTTCTCTTCACTTCGATCTGAAAGGAGTAAACAGGTAAATCACTAACCCCTCCTAAAGGAAGTCTTGTGCCTTCTAAGGAATCTCCTGACAGGATTATATTTCTAGCTTGTTCAGCAAGATGTCTAGCATCTTCATTCAAGGGGTGGACGGTAAACATCTTCTGGTTAAAAGCCATTTTTCGCTCGGACCAATAAGCCAAACCAGCTAAATAAGTGGTTTTTCCTGATTTTCGCGGACCAATGACAAAGATATTTCCCATCTTGTAATTCCTCTCTTAACGTAAGCATTCAGCGGTCAGCGGTCAGCGGTCAGCGGTCAGCGGTCAGTAGACGTAACTAAGATTAAACAAAGCTTAGGTGTTTTATTTTAAAGGGTTTGTTCAGCGTGCAGATCACCTGATAACTGATAACTGATAACTGATAACTGATAGCTAATAGCTGATAGCTGATAGCTGATAACTGAAGCTGATAGCTGATAGCTGATAACTGAAGCTGATAGCTGATAGCTGATAGCTGATAGCTGATAGCTGATAGCTGATAGCTGATAACTGATAGCTTACCTCCTAACTAGCAAGAAAGCTGGCTAAATAAATCCAGGGTAGTTCTAACAGAGCACGATTATAAATACTGGTAATAAAACAACGCACAGGCACCCCCGCAGGAGGTTTAGTCATGGCTACTAGTTGACGTTGCACTGGTCGAAAGTAGCGCTGGGAAACATAGCTATTACGTTGATACCAGTTTTTCCGAGAACGCAGTGGATCATAGGCAAGCTGAAAGGCTTCTTGCTCTAAATCGCAAAATAGATCGGCTTTGTTTAAGCAAATCACAATATGTCGTACCTTGGGGCAATCATTATGAAAAAAATCTACCCACCGTTGAAATCTATTACACCACTGTTGTTGAGTAGGAAATTCCGAGAAGTCTACCGGAGCCTGGGGTGATAGCATCTCCCGATAGGGTGGCAAGACTAGCAAAATCCCCTCGCTCTGCTTTACTGCTGCCAATACCTGCTGCCATTGTTGGGGATTATCCAGCTGCCAGGATTTGCGCCAGACTTCCCCCGGAGTATCGATCCAGTCTATAGAGATGGTCTTGCGACCAGCCGGTAACTTTACTTCTACCTCAAGGTAACGAGTGCTATAGACATTGGTGGGATCAACTGGTGTGGGTCGAAATTTGTCTTCTGTTTCATCAAAGAAGAGTGCCTTCAGGTTGTCGTAACTCTGGTTGGGAATATGGACATAGTCAAATTTAGAGTTAGTTAACTCAATGGCTAAGGCTGTCTTGCCGGTATTGCGATCGCCTATGTAAATTACTGCCACCGTCTAGTCGAGATTACTATTTTATGGTATAGTACCAACTTTATCAATCGGTGAGGTGCAAGGTTTTAGGGAGTCGGGATTGGGAGTCGGAAGTCGAAGCTCCCGACTACCTCAAGAATTTGTTACAAAAATTAAAAAAATATGCTATAATATAATATTTTTTGTGCTACAATCAAATTGTGGACATAAAATCCACGGGAAGAGCCAGCCTAGGGATTTTCGTAGGCTCAAGGCTGGCTCTGGGTTCCCCTTAAAGGAGATAACTTCATATTATGTCTTATCGTCCATGCCTATACCCATGGGTTATGATTCGCCTATCACCACGGAGGCAACCAGTAGTATTCGCTCGGTTCCGCAACCGTTCTGATGGCGAGAGCTATTTGCAGGCTCTGAAACCTCTGATGCCTAATGCCAAGTTTGTCCTTTTTTTTGATATAGGTCTGCCCATGGATCAAGAAGAGAGTACCTAGGGTGCCTTAGGGGCGGACGCTGCTGGCGAATTCGTGAAACCCTTATTCTGCCGTAATCTGCTCCCCTCTCCCAAGGTTGGGAGAGGGGCTGGGGGTGAGGGCTGATCGGGCTTCAAGGTAAGTTCGCGAAATATTTCGCCAACAGCATCCGCCCCGTAACGCACCACCTTTGGCATTGGCATTGCTGAATCTTGGAATCAATAGGAGTAGAGTGGGCATCCTGCCCGCTCGAAAATAAGGAGGAAACTGGCAAGATGCCAGTTCTACACAAGATGCCAGTTCCACGCCTGATGCCCATTCCACAGGTGCGACCCAAGGCCGGGTTCCCCGGCCTAGGAGGCGCGCACCT
>NZ_JAAHGN010000422.1:0-6157 GCF_010672485.1 Moorena sp. SIO2C4
CAGGTCTGAGCCGCAACTTCGGTCAGAGGTACACAAAAGGTGCACAGCTGGTAGCGAGCGCTATGGCTCGAGGGCGGGTATGCGTACCGGGTGGACCTCGGCCCCGATCCGGCGACCGGCAAGCGGCGACAGGTCCAGAAGCAGGGCTTCCGCACGAGGTAGTAGATAGGTTCCGGTAGTTTGAGATGCACCAATAATTAAGGTACCACCTTGGAGACTTTGTAAGTCGTCAATGGCTCGGCAGGTTTCCTGGCATAGAGCCAGAATTTTTTCCCCATAGTCCAACAGCAGGTGTCCAGCTTCGGTCAGTTGGGCACGGCGTCCACCCCTGTCAAATAACGGCACCTCTAACTGTCGCTCTAAATTTTGCACTTGCAGGCTGATAGCAGGTTGGCTTACGTATAGACTATCAGCAGCACGCTTGAAACTCCCCTCAGTAGCGATCGCTTTGAGTATACGGAGTTGATCGAGAGAAAAAGGTAGGTCAGACATAGGGCTAAACCATTAACAGAAAGGAGCGAGCTGAAATCGACACTAACATAACCCGGACTCAAGTTCCTACTCTTTTTTGCTATAATAGAGCGTTATTTCTCATCTATCACCCTTGCCTATGGTATTTCCAAATTGGCTGAGTGTCAGCCACTTTGTCATGTTTGGGTTGCTATTGACTTTTGCGATCGCTCATAGTGGTTTAGCCGCCCTGCGTTCTAAGGGTGAACAAATAATTGGTCCAAGGCTTTATCGTATTGTCTTTGCTTTAGTGAGTCTTCCGCTAGCAGTTGTATTAATTATTTACTTTTTGAACCATCGGTATGATGGTCTACAGTTGTGGCTCCTTCAGGACCTGCCAGGGATGAAGTCATTAGTATGGGGGCTTTCAGGGATTTCGTTCTTGTTTCTTTATCCAGCTACGTTTAATTTATTGGAAATTGCTGCGATTCAAAAGCCCCAAGTCCATCTATATGAGTCTGGCATTATGCGGGTTACCAGGCATCCCCAAATGGTAGGACAAGTAATATGGTGTATTGCCCATACCCTCTGGATTGGTAGCACCTTTACCCTATTGACCTCCGTGGGATTAATTCTCCACCATCTTTTCGCTGTCTGGCATGGAGACCGCCGGTTGTTGGCACGGCATGGAGAAGCCTTTTGTACAGTCAAAGCTCGCACATCGGTAATCCCTTTTTTGGCAATTATCCAGGGACGTCAATTCCTGAAATGGCAAGAGTTTGTTCGTCCGGCATACCTAGGAGTCATCGGTTTTACTGGGCTGTTGTGGTGGGTACATCCCCTCATGATTACAGCTGTAGCCCAAGTAAATTGGTAATTAGGGCATTTCTGTTGTTCAGATGATCCCGATTCGATGTAGCATGATCCCAAACAAATGTAAAAACCCTTATATTTTAAAAAACCATGGTATTGTCTGTTGATGAACGGACGTTTTCAAAAACAGTTTTAGACTCTTCCACCCCAGTTATCGTTGATTTCTGGGCCCCTTGGTGTGGAGTGTGCCGGTTTGTTCACCCCATACTTGAGGAATTCCAAACTCAAGGAAGCAATTATGTCAAGGTTGTCAGAGTAAACGCCGATAACAATCTCAAGCTTGCCAATACCTATCGACTCAAGACCCTACCGACATTGCTATTCTTTGAGCAAGGTCAGTTGGTCTCACGAATAGAAGGTTTCCAAGGTCGGGATGAGCTGCTCAGGGAAATTGCCAGGCTGCTCAAATCACACTGCCAATACCCAGATTTCACCAAGGACTTGGATAAAAGGCAGCGCCAAGGTTTGAAAGCTTTTTCGGTCAATATCTCCTCAAGAGAAATTATAGGTATTAGGTATTAGGTATTAGGTATTAGGTATTAGGTATTAGGTATTAGGTATTAGCTATTAGGTATTAGGTATTAGGTATTAGGTATTAGGTATTAGCTACAAGAGGGTAATGGTACAGAAGGAAAGCTTTTGAGAGCCTCCGTGCTTGACCAGGCGCTAGCCAACTAGGTCAGAACACCCTTAGCCATTCAACCTAAAAGCCTAGAACCTTAACTTAAACTAATTAGCGCGCCTTAACCTAATTAGCCATTGAATTGGTCATCGGTAACCAGGTTGTGGGTTTACCCTTTCCCATGACCAATTACCGATTGCCAATTACTAATTGGTTTCTGACTCTTGTGCCTGATCTGTGCCTGTGAATTTATAAATTATCGATTATAGCACTTCCATTCCTAGTAATTGGCAATGGCTCCGTAACGAAAAGATAAATTTTTGTTAACTAAACTTTTTTTATTATTTTCATCAATTAGTCCGATTATCTCATGATGATTACCCATTTTGATGAGATATTTTGTGATGAAGATTACGAAAAAGGTTAAGATTTGTATCAGATATGAGACCTTAGTAGCCTATTCACGGGATGGCGGCTGTTGGTAGTAGTCGCCGCAAGCCAATGCCGACCGTAAGTCCATGGCCTAGGCTGCTATAGTGCAGTTGAGATTAAAGCGTCTGGCCTTCTACAGACAAACAAAAAGAAAAACTTTAGACATGAGCGGTTAACAGTTTGCCAAAATAGTAACGAAATCTGAAGTAGGCTGTCTTAAATGGAACCGCTTTATCAATATGCCTGGCTAATCCCAGTGTTTCCCTTGGCAGGGGCAATGCTGGTTGGTCTGGGGCTAATTTCCTTCAATAGAGCAACGAACCGTCTGCGGCAGCTGTTAGCTGTATTTATTGTCTCCTGGTTGGGGGCGTCCATGGTGTTCTCCTTTGCTATACTCTGGAGTCAATTTCATGGTCATGAACCCTATCAACGCACCCTGGAGTGGGCTGCTGCTGGCAATTTTCACCTAATGATGGGCTATACCATCGATCACTTAACGGCACTGATGCTGGTAGTTGTGACCACCGTAGCTTTTCTGGTGATGATTTATACCGATGGCTACATGGCTCATGACCCCGGTTATGTGCGCTTTTATGCTTATTTAAGCTTGTTTAGTTCCTCTATGCTAGGGTTGGTCGTTTCTGCCAACCTGTTGCAAGTTTATATTTTCTGGGAACTGGTGGGAATGTGTTCCTACCTGTTAATTGGATTCTGGTATGACCGTAAGGCAGCAGCAGATGCTTGTCAAAAAGCTTTCGTGACTAACCGTGTCGGAGACTTTGGTCTGCTGTTAGGCATGTTGGGACTCTACTGGGCAACTGGCACCTTCGACTTTGATGTCATGGGAGCCAATCTGGAAACCTTTGTGGAATCCGGTTACCTGGGTGCAGGCATGGCAGCTGTGTTCGCTGTCTTAGTGTTTCTCGGTCCGGTGGCTAAATCCGCCCAATTTCCCCTCCACGTTTGGCTTCCCGATGCCATGGAAGGCCCAACCCCGATCTCTGCCCTAATTCACGCCGCAACCATGGTAGCTGCTGGGGTGTTTTTGATTGCCAGGATGTACCCCGTGTTTGAAGGGATTCCAGTCGCCATGACTGTGATTGCCTGGACGGGAGCATTTACCGCTTTCTTAGGGGCAACCATTGCTATTACTCAAAATGATATTAAGAAAGGGTTAGCCTATTCAACTATGTCTCAATTGGGTTATATGGTAATGGCAATGGGCATTGGAGCCTATGGTGCTGGCTTATTTCACCTGATGACCCACGCTTATTTCAAAGCCATGCTGTTCCTCTGCTCTGGGTCAGTAATTCACGGTATGGAAGCTGTGGTTGGCCATGACCCGATTTTAGCTCAGGATATGCGGTTAATGGGAGGCTTGCGTAAGTTTATGCCCATTACCTCCCTGACATTCCTAATTGGAACCTTGGCAATTTGTGGAATTCCCCCCTTCGCAGGGTTCTGGTCAAAAGATGAAATCTTAGGCAGTACTTTTGAAGTAAGTCCAATACTTTGGGGAATTGGCTGGCTGACTGCTGGAATGACTGCTTTCTATATGTTCCGGATGTATTTCTCTACCTTTGAAGGGGAATTTCGGGGCAATGAAATGGAAATCCGTCATCAACTCAAGGAAGCTGCTGGTGTAGCTGTACCTGCTTTTGGTCCTGGTGCTATGGATGTACGGGAACTTGAAGCTCAGGCTGACCATGATCACCACGACCACCACCACAGTGAGTTTCCCCATGAGTCACCCTTAACGATGACTCTACCGTTGTTAGTCTTAGCCGTGCCATCGGTACTGATTGGTTTGGTGGGAACTCCCTTTAACAACTACTTTGAGGAATTTATCCACCCAGCCAGTGAAACCATAGCCGAAGTCGTGGCAGAAGCAGAAGCCTTTGACTGGTCAGAATTTCTGATTATGGGCGGCAGTTCCGTGGGAATTGGTCTGATTGGGATTTCCGTTGCGGTACTGATGTACTTACAGGGCAAGATTGACCCCAATGCGATCGCTAAAAAAATCCAGCCCCTATATCAGCTGTCTCTCAATAAGTGGTACTTCGATGAAATTTATGACCGGCTGTTTGTTCAGGGAAGCCGTCGATTAGCACGGCAAGTTATGGAGGTAGACTACCGTATCGTTGATGGTGCTGTAAACCTGACTGGCTTTTTCACCCTGCTCAGTGGTGAAGCACTGAAATACGTAGAAAACGGTCGTGCCCAATTCTATGCTCTAATTGTCTTCCTCGCAGTACTGGGTTTAGTAATTGTCTCAGGTGTGACCTGACCTGCTTTGTTAATTGTTAGTTGTTGATCAAAAATTAACAATTAACAATTAACAATTAACAATTTGCAATTTTCTTTTGACCAATGGTGACTGACTAGTTGACTATGACAGATTTCCCCTGGCTAACAATAATTATTCTGTTTCCGATTGCGGCATCGCTTCTGATCCCGTTTCTGCCAGAAAAAAATGGGACTTGGGAGCGTTGGTACGCTTTAATTATTGGGTTAATTGATTTTGCCCTAATTGTCTATGCTTTTGTGACCCAATACGACCTGAGCAACCCAGAACTGCAACTGGTCGAAAAATACAGCTGGGTGCCTCAAATGGACTTGAATTGGTCAGTAGGTGTAGATGGCTTATCCATGCCTCTAGTGTTACTGACTGGCTTTATTACTACCCTAGCGATGCTGGCAGCTTGGCCGGTAACCTTCAAGCCTAAGCTGTTTTACTTCCTGATGTTGGCAATGTACGGTGGTCAGATTGCTGTATTTGCTGTTCAGGATATGCTGTTGTTCTTCTTGGTATGGGAACTGGAGTTAATTCCGGTTTACATGCTACTGTCAATCTGGGGGGGCAAAAAGCGTCTCTATGCAGCTACCAAGTTTATCCTCTACACCGCAGGGGGTTCCCTGTTTATCTTGCTAGCTGCCTTAGGCATGGCATTCTATGGAGATACCGTAACCTTTGATATGCGATCGCTAGCCCTCAAAGATTACGCCCTCAATTTCCAGCTATTGCTTTACGGAGGCTTCCTGATTGCTTACGGGGTCAAGCTACCCATCTTCCCTCTACATACCTGGTTACCAGATGCCCACGGGGAAGCCACAGCCCCGGTACACATGCTCCTGGCTGGAATTCTGCTGAAAATGGGGGGATATGCCCTCATCCGCATGAATGCTGGCATGCTACCCGATGCCCATGCCGTGTTTGCTCCGGTATTGGTGATTTTAGGGATTGTCAATATTGTCTACGCTGCCCTTACCTCCTTTGCCCAGCGTAATCTCAAGCGTAAGATTGCTTACTCATCCATTTCCCATATGGGATTTGTCTTAATTGGTATTGCTTCCTTTACCGACTTAGGCATGAGTGGGGCAGTGATGCAAATGATTTCCCACGGTTTAATCGGTGCCAGCCTATTCTTCTTAGTAGGAGCTACCTATGACCGTACCCATACCTTGATGCTCGATGAGATGGGGGGTGTTGGTAAGAGAATGGGCAAAATGTTCGCCATGTGGACAACCTGTTCCATGGCATCCTTAGCATTACCCGGAATGAGTGGGTTTGTGGCAGAAGTGATGGTGTTTGTTGGCTTTGCTACCAGTGATGCTTACGGTTCCTTCTTCAAGGTATTAGTGATCGTCCTGGCAGCTGTCGGGGTTATCTTAACACCAATTTACCTGCTCTCGATGCTGCGCGAGATTTTATACGGTCCGGAAAACAAGGAATTAGTCGCCCACGAAGCCTTGATTGATGCGGAACCTCGGGAAGTGTTA
>NZ_JAAHGN010000423.1:0-6152 GCF_010672485.1 Moorena sp. SIO2C4
TACCCATTAAAGTTAAGACATTGATACAAGCTGAAAAAGGTGCGACCCGTAGCGCATTAAATTCTTAATGGTAAGAGCGCACCTATTTTTTAGTAAACTTTTGCCTCTTGCCTCTTGCCCTTGCGCGTAGCGCTATAACTGGTTCAACCAATTGGTCAAATCCACTTCGGTTTCAAAATCTAACAACGCTTCTCCTAAATCTTCCAACTGCTGAAAGGATAATTCCTCAATTTTATTTTGTAATTGGGGATTGATTTCACCTAGGCGACGGCTAATTTGACGCTTAATTAAATTAAGCTCATTGCGCTTTCCTTGTTCTAATCCCTGTCCTAATCCTTGCTCTAATCCTTGCTCTAATCCTTGTTTTAATCCTTGTTTTAATCCCTGTTCTAATCCCTGTTCTAATCCCTGTTCTAATCCTTGGCGAATAATTCGTTGATAAACGACTGACTCTTGCATCATATCCTCCCGAAAATAAGCTTGAATTAACTGCTCATCAAATTTCACCCCAGCCAACAGTTGCACGCAAGCAGATAAATTACGCTGCTGTTGTCTATCTTCAATCATATCGATTCTGGCTGCTACTTGGGATAGCAGGTTTTCTGGCACTTCCGCTTGTGCTAATACTGCCAAGGGTAGTAACCCCGGTGTTGTTAGTAACGGTTGTGGATCACATTCCCAAATCCGAATCACCCGGTAGCGGAAGGATAGGTTCCTCTCGGTAAATTGATTTACAAATACTCCGGTTAATCGGGTTGGTTTCAGGAATATTATTACCTGTTCAATATCACAGCGATACTGACGATATAACCTTACCCAATAATCCAGCATCCGCAGGGGTAACGGAGGTTCAGATTGGGGTAAGGTTTGAAATTCAAGATGCAAGATAGCATCAGCAACTCGCACAAAAAACAAGGCATCTGCCCGAATTGGTTCTGTGCTTAATTCGGTGTTGAGAATTTCGATATCCTCTGCTGGTTCTTGGTTAAACAACCAACGGGTAAAGGCTTGGGGATATTTTTCAACTAAATATTTGAGGGTACTGTCGTAAGTCATTAGACATCTGAAGCAACTAAGTAAATTCTGGTGAACTAATCGAAAAGAGGGTTAAGAGCCACAAATTCGACGACTCGAACCTATCCCAAATCATCTTCAAGAAAGCCATGGGAAGGTCTGTCGGAAATATTGGCCACTTAACTAACTCTTGAAATTCCCAGTAAACCCCGACAATCATTAACGGTAGCTCGGGTGATAAAAACCAGGTAAAATGATTGCTATTGTTGGTTAATATAATTAATATTATCACATTTTATCCATATTATTGCTCGAATTTTTAACTACAAATTAAGTAAAATAAGTTAATATTTGTCTACAATTAACGTTAGATTATGCTTTGTAAAGCCTATGCAATAGCTTTTTTATACAAACCCTAAAACTTCCAAAAAAAACTTTTAAAAACCCTTGACAACTTAAATATATAATTATTATAATAATCATTGTAAACCCAAGTCGAAATTTTTCACAATGTCAGAAAAATTTACTCGCAATTTCAAGAAAAAACCGACTCAGCACACTCTCAAAGGTACTCGTGAATCAGTAATTTATAGTATGCAAATGTTTTATTACCTAGGCTATGCCGAAATCGCGGAGTGGACCCCTCTAGAACCGACCGATATTCCAGGAGAAGTAATTACTACTATGACCAAGTATTGGTTGTTGCCATAACACCTTAACTTTCTGGGGGGGTTCCCCCCCCTTGGCCTTGGGTTTCGGAAATTTCTGACATATGTGATTGACATAGCCGTAGATAGTATTTCTACGGCTATTTTTTTTGGCGTTGCTGAATAATAGAATGAATGTGCGATAATTTGGTTTTATTAAAGCCCCCTAAATCCCCCAATTCTGGGGGACTTTGATAGTTTTGTTCCCCCCAGAATTGGGGGGCTAGGGGGGCAAAACCATACGCATAATCAGGAACGCCATTAAATTGGTGTTGCTGAATAATAGAATGATTTTAAGAGTAGGTGCGCGCCTCCAAGGGCGCGAGGCATTGCTCGCACCCTTGGGTCGCACCTGTAGAATGGGCATCTTGCCCGTTCGAGATCTGGTAGAGCAGGCAGGATGCCCACTCTACTGCTATTCATTACTTGACTGACGCAACGCCAATTTAATTATTCAAAACGCTGATACTTGGCTGACCAACGCTTAAAGCTATAGTTATTCGGTTCATCAATAACTATAGCCGCAGGACCGCCATCCCCTAAATCCGCGATCGCAGTCATGGAAGTGTTGGCATCTTGGGAAAATTCGCTGTAGAGTAAGGCTCCTGCGTCAGAAAAAATCATGGTGCGGGGTTTGTAGATAGTAGTTGCCCTTTCTGTATCTATCCCGTCATTATTACTATCCGATAGACCGACCTCGCTAGATTCTGAGGTAACTGATATTTCTTGATATAAGGTTATGACCGCTTCTGGCTGGTTGTTGCCAGTCAGCTCGATCGGTCTAACTGACCAATGCCCAATCTCCTGAAGCATCATTGGTAAGCTAGGAATGGGTCCTGAGGAGAATTGACCACTGTTGATTAACTCCTGCCAGAGTACTGGCAGCATGGCTGACACCGACTCAGGGTTAAGGTGGTAGAGTGCTGACAAAGTGATCGCACTTGGGTCTAACCAGCGCAGTCCCGTATCGGTGTGTGCTAGCAGGTGCTGATTAGAGCCATCAACAGCTAGGGCTTCACTAGGGAATTTCCCACCTGCTGCCAACAGCTTAATCACCCCTTTCTGGTAGGAAACCCCCTTGACCGTAGCTGTAGTTGATTGCTGGATACCATTCTCACTCCAAAGGCTAATCCGAATCTGGGGGTCAACGTCTAAGCCCAAATATCGCCACAATCGCTTTCCCTTGGTCAAAGTGGGCAGCCGTAAATCAGAAAAGGGCATCCACCGCCAACCCTGACCATCGTGAAATGCTTTTACCTGTACTTGATACCAAACTTCCTCGGGGTTTTTTTGTAGAGTGACGGAGACAGATGGACAAGGGGACAGGGGTGAAACTGCTATACTCTCTTCCTCTGCTACAGAAACCAATTCAGTACTTTCCTGTTGCCTTTGGCAGTGCTGTTCTCCTATTCCCCCATCTCCATCTTCCGGTTGCAACCAATCCGTTGCGTTGACAGTTTGAATTATTTCTGAATTGCCAACCAGTTGACTGAAGTGTCTGACAATAGCTGGAACTGGGTTTAAGGCATTTTCCATATGGTTGAGCAGTTGGTAAACCTGGGGATTAGTTTGGGGTAATTCCTTAACCCATGCGATCGCTTTTTGAGGGTCTTCCTGGGCTGCCAAAATCAATCCTCCCCAAGCTTGTACATTGCTGTCATCAGGATTGACTTCTAGTGCTGCTTCCACCCGCTGCCACAATCCCCCAGAATCGCTCTTTAGCATAGTGATAATATCCCCCAACTGAGCACCATTCACTGCCGTTTGAAACACTGTTTTTGCCTCCCCCCAGCGACCATCCAGGAGATAGGCAAAGATAGCCGCACTGGCACTTGCCCAAATTTGATTTGCCTGAGACTCGGTGACCTGAGCGTGCAGTTTCACCAAATCCATTTGGGCTTGAGCCTCTGCTGACCAGTGTTTTGGTCTCTGTTGGTTCAACCATTGCCAAGCATCAGACCACAAACCATGACGCGCTAGGCTTAAACCATTGCGATATAGTTTAGTATCTATCGCTGCTTGGGTCAGGGAAATTTCCTCTAGATAAATCGGGTTGGGAACAAAAGACCGAGGTTGAATTTGGTAAACCTTGAACTGGGGTTCCAAGCCTACAGTATGATTAACCACTAATTCTGGACTAGCACCACCGGTCACTTCCTGCCAATAGGGAGGACCTTCATTAGGGCTTGTCCACTCCAACATCATACTCAGGTGTGTCTGGTCTGGATTGTAGTGAATAATTTGTCCATAGCTCTCTGGTGTATTTTCTGAGACCACGTTACCCGAGAGGTTGAACCAAAACCCTTCCTCTAGAGCTTGTTCATCGAAACGATCGAGTTTGGTTAAAGGTAGTGAACGGGAGACACTAGCATCATCCGATCCTGTGTTCACTTGGGTAGACAGCACAAAATATTCGACCGGGGCAGTGATAGGCAGCTGACTAACTAGCTGATAATACTGCTGTTCGCTGTTGCTTTGTTCAAGGGGCTGATAGACTCTGAGTTCCACGATCTGGTCACAATTACTTTGGCATGATGGTGGTGATGCCAAAATCGGTAGCAGCAACTCAGAGTGAAGGGCAAGGGGTGTGCTCGCCGTTAGTCCATTTTCACGAATCTCCCCTTGAATTTGGGCAAATGTCTTGGCAGATGAGGGAACAATCTGGGGGATACGAGCCCAACTCGGCAAAATGTGATTGATCCATACAATCGAATCAGGATCAATTATTAACATAACCGCCACCCAGATACTACCGGCAATGATACCGCTAGTGGTGATTAAGGCAGCGATCGCGCCCAAGGTTGTTAACCAACCACCTCTACTAGACTTTTGCACTGATGTTTTAATGGTTTATCTTTCCAGTTTTTTCCTAGTTTGAAAAAAATCTTGGGGGCAATAGATAGATAGTAATTAGCCAAATAGTACAGATTTTTGGACTTAAAGGCTAATTTTCCATGTCTTTGTCATTCCCCCTTGCTCAATCTAAAACAAGTGCACCCTAAACCCTTCAATCTGTGATTACCTGCTCATACAGCTCACCAGCACGTTCCCAAGTATATTTCTGTTCAATATACGCTCGCCCATTTTCCGACAGTTGCTTACGGAGCTGGCGGTCTTCAAATAACCGACTAATGCCATAAACATATTCTGTTGTATCATTTGCTCGCAATGCCCGCAAAGGGACATCCCCGCCATCAACTATCAAGCCCTCCAAACCGCGATCGCTTCCCACGACCGGTACTCCTGCTGCCATCGCTTCCAGAGTTTTATTTTTTACGCCAAATCCACTTTGCATTGGCACCACAAATATGGTTGCCTTATGAAGGTGGTCTACTAAAGAAGGCACCGTGCCAGTTACACTAATCCCTGGTATATCTTCTAACTCTAGCACCGCCTGCACCGGTTTGGGTCCGACTAATTCTAGCTTGGTATCAGCATAGCGCTCTGTAATTGCTGGGAACACGTCTAGGCTAAAATAACGAGCTGCTTTGATGTTTAGTGGGTTATCCATCGCCCCAGTAAATACTAATCTGTGTCCACCAGGATCAGAGATGCGCCGGGGAAATGTATTAACATCAACCCCATTAGAAATCAATGTAATTTTACTGTCTAGCTCAAATGATTCTATTTGCCGTCTATCTTCTGCTGTTGTGACTACAATGTCTGTAAACTTAGCACAATATTGCTCTTCATAGCGACGTAATAGGGGCAAATTCAACTGGTCTTTCAGCTGATTGTCTGATGTTTTGGTTTCCAGCTTGTCCAGAGATTTCCGGTATACAGAATGATGAATATTCACCACAGTTCGCAGCTGCTCCCGCCACTCTGGTCGCACATAAATCTCATTGGTACTGTGTTCACAGGTAATCAGGTCAAATTGTCCCCCCTCTACAGCCTGATCCAGCCATTGCTGCATTGGAGTTGAGTAGAGTTGGAGTACTTTCTGGGGGGTTCCCTGTTGCAAAATGGTACTCCAGCGCTGTAATTTCTCCTTTATGCCTTTCTCTTGTTCTGATGGCTGCGGTTGGGGAAACATCACCAGTTCTTCCACCCACTGCTGCAATTTTTCTACCTCGATGTCCTTGATCTCCTCAGAACGTTGAGTAACCAAGGTTATAGCATGACGCTTACTCAGGTACTTGAGTAAATTAAACGTCCTGACCTGAGTTGCCCCCCGCGTTGGCGGATAGGGAAAGGTTGTGGAGATCATTAGAATCTTCATAGGACGTTACTACTTTGAGCAATAAGTGACCACAAGGAAAGGACAGGCAATAATTCATGCTTATAGCAGTCGCCAGCGATGCAGCGCGGTCTTGGGGAGGCAGCGCGGTCTTGGGGAGGCAGCGCGGTCTTGGGGGTTCCCCCCATGAGCGACTGCCGTGGTCCCCCCCATGAGCGACTGCCGTGGTTTCCCCCATGAGCGACTGCATA